>NZ_KV840196.1:0-1191 GCF_001839145.1 Staphylococcus sp. HMSC62D11
CAGAGGGTCAGAGGTTCGAATCCTCTATGGCTCACCATTTATACGCGGGTGTGGCGGAATTGGCAGACGCACTAGACTTAGGATCTAGCGCCTTACGGCGTGGGGGTTCGACTCCCTTCACCCGCATATGCAGAAGTAGTTCAGCGGTAGAATACAACCTTGCCAAGGTTGGGGTCGCGGGTTCGAATCCCGTCTTCTGCTCCATTATTTTGCCGGGGTGGCGGAACTGGCAGACGCACAGGACTTAAAATCCTGCGGTGAGAGATCACCGTACCGGTTCGATTCCGGTCCTCGGCACCATCAATATCCTTATTATCAGTATGCGCCCGTAGCTCAACTGGATAGAGCGTTTGACTACGGATCAAGAGGTTATGGGTTCGACTCCTATCGGGCGCGTTTACTTATAACGGGAAGTAGCTCAGCTTGGTAGAGCACTTGGTTTGGGACCAAGGGGTCGCAGGTTCGAATCCTGTCTTCCCGATATAAAAAAGATAATAATTGATAAAGTAAGATAATATTTATATGGGGGCTTAGCTCAGCTGGGAGAGCGCCTGCTTTGCACGCAGGAGGTCAGCGGTTCGATCCCGCTAGTCTCCACCATATAAAACTAAATAAAGGCGGTGTAGCTCAGCTGGCTAGAGCGTACGGTTCATACCCGTGAGGTCGGGGGTTCGATCCCCTCCACCGCCACTATTTAATTAATATTGAATTATATTTAGGACCTTTAGCTCAGTTGGTTAGAGCTAACGGCTCATAACCGTTCGGTCGCAGGTTCGAGTCCTGCAAGGTCCATATAATTTTGGAGGAATACCCAAGTCCGGCTGAAGGGATCGGTCTTGAAAACCGACAGGAGCTTAACGGCTCGCGGGGGTTCGAATCCCTCTTCCTCCGTATTTATTTTGGTCTCGTAGTGTAGCGGTTAACACGCCTGCCTGTCACGCAGGAGATCGCGGGTTCGATTCCCGTCGAGACCGCCATTTTAAAATTATATATTGTAAGACTTATAATAATTGGAGGAATACCCAAGTCCGGCTGAAGGGATCGGTCTTGAAAACCGACAGGGGCTTAACGGCCCGCGGGGGTTCGAATCCCTCTTCCTCCGCCATTTATTATTATCGCGGGATGGAGCAGTTCGGTAGCTCGTCGGGCTCATAACCCGAAGGTCGGTGGTTCAAATCCGCCTCCCGCAAT
>NZ_KV840197.1:0-155911 GCF_001839145.1 Staphylococcus sp. HMSC62D11
ACTTTGGCACACCAACAACAACTGATGATGTAACCAAAGCGGTAACCGTGCCAAACTATCCAAGTGATAAACCAGTACCAAAAGTAAGTGTAGATGATCCAAGTACATTACCGAACGGTAAGACACCTGGCACATACACAATACCAGTGACAGTAACATATCCAGACGGATCAAAAGATCATGTAAATGTCACAGTTAAAGTAGGCGATCCAGATAGCGGAAAATATGAACCAAAAGTAACACCAATCACAAAAGATTTTGGCACACCAACAACAGCGGATGATGTAATCAAAGCAGTAACCGTGCCAAACTATCCAAGTGATAAACCAGCACCAAAAGTAACTGTAGATAATCCAAGTACATTGCCAAACGGTAAAACACCAGGTACTGTATATGTACCAGTAACAGTGACATATCCAGATGGATCAAAAGATCATGTAACAGTTTCTGTAACTACTAGACCAAATAAACCATCTGAATCAGTACAACCAGTTCAACCAAATGAACCAGTTCAACCAGCTAAAGACGCAACACCTTTAGTCGATGGAAATCATGTAACTGTTGATACGCAAAATCATGCAAAAACAGCTACTAACCAATCAACTCTAGATAATAAACATCAAGCACCAGCTAAAGCTTCTGAACAGAAATCTTTACCTGATACAGGTCAAAAAGAAACTACAAATACAACATTATTCGCTGGCTTGTTCGCAGCATTAGCTACAGCTATGTTTGTATCTAGAAAACGTCGTAAAGACAACAAATAATAGTCAGTATATTAGTATTTAATGTTTAATATAATGACATTAAATTGGCCTAGCGAGGAGACAAATTATTCCTCGTTAGGCCTTTTTTAATACAAAATTTTATACTTATAGTAGACTACTCATATAATTCTTCTATAGGAATCAACCGTCCTTCGCTATCTCTATGTAATCCCATACGTTCTAATATATCTTCTTCAGAGTCGATATTAGTCATATTAATCTTATAGTCTTCTTTTAATTTCTTTTGGTTTAAGAAAAACAATACTGCAAGTAAAATATTTGTAAATATTAATAAATTTTTCATTGCAATAGCTCCTGTTAGATAATTTATTTTACTTTCATAGAAAGAAATCCATTAATTGTCGGATAAAAAGTGATATCATTTGAAGGTAATGTCATATTTTTGTTGTAAGCATATCTAATATTTAATGGTTTATAGTTATCATATATAACGAATACATTATAAATGCCTTTGCTAAGGTCATTTAGAATTGTTTCAGGTAGTTTAATTGTTAACAAGTCGTGGTTGATTGAATAATCTGATAAAAATATAGAATGCATAAAATTTGATCGACTTGCTAATTGAATGCCACTAATTGAAAGTTCAGATAAATTATGGATTGCTAATTGTAAATAGACAGACTTTTGAACTTGTTGTAAATTTTTAGTTGTTGCAAGTGGGTCTCTCACTTCAAAACGATAATCGTCTACGCTTATTAGCGAATAATGTTGTTGATTGGGCTTAGTTAGAAGTTTAGCACCGCTATTGTACCAAGCAAAAAAGGCGTTAAATTTATCAACATCGTCGTGATAAATTGCATTTATTACATCATCATATTTATGAGCAACGTTTGGTATAATATAATCACGTATATATGGATGTGTGCATATTTTTTTAATAATATCAAACACGCTAATTTTTTGCGTGAAATTTAAATTAATAAACACTTTTGAATTACAATTATTGAATAAATCATATTCAACAATGCGTAATAAAAATTTATCTCTAATTTTTTTATCTGAGATGTTTAAAGCAGACTTAAATATGATGTAATCACTTTCTCTTTTTGTTAAAAAATCTGATTTTTTAACGATAGAAACATTATCTGTTGAACGATTTAAATAGTTAGCTACGATAGGCGTCGTTGTAACATGATGTGCATTCACAAAGGCAGTCATAAAGAATAATTTGTCCTCACCAAAATGTAAGTTCAGAGGAAATTGAATGTTATTTTCAATAATCAACGATCTTTTAATAAATTTGCCACTGGGTCCCATATAATAATAAAGATAGGGAATATCGCTGCCTGGTTTATCTATATGTTCATCAATCGTCATAAATTTGGCATGAACGGTTGTATTACCATCTTTATATTTTATTACTTTCGCAATAATCAGATCGGTATCGTAAATAACATATTTGTTGGCTATCTTTTCTAAAATATTTAAATCTAACCAATCGTCACCATCGAGGAAGTAAATATAGTGGCCATGACTTAATTGAATGCCTAGATTGCGCGGTGCGGATGGGCCGCCACTGTTAAGTTCTAACTGATGAATTGTAAGATTATTTGCATTAAATGTCTGTAGTTTATTAAAAGTATCATCAGTCGATTTATCATCGATGACTATTATTTCATATAAATCGTTATTTAACGTTTGGTTTATTACAGAATTCAATGTTTTTTCAATAGTTTTATCATTATTAAAGGTAGTCACTATTATAGAAAAAAATGGTTTATTCATAAAAACGGTCCTCAATATATTAATTATAATATTTTGTTTCTCGTTACATTATAACTTGTTAATTGATATAATGTAATTAGAATTCTGAAATTTACAATATTTTAACAATCATATGAGAATATAACTGATATTATAAAGCTTATTAGAGCTTAGCTATAAGGTAATTGGAGGGAAATGAGTTGCATAAAATAACACAAGAAGGCACGGTTTTACATATATTATTTGATAGACCGGACAAAGTGATTCACCGAATTTTTGTAAAAAATGAATTTGATTCTATTGAATATGATAATGCAAGTGGCAGTAATCACTTTAAAATCAATTTGTTAGAAGTTGCTGAACATTTTAAATCACAAGATGATCCTAAAATCTATATTATTGTGGAAGAATCTACTGATATTTTAACTACACAAAGAACTTTAAAGGTTTTCAACGAAGATTTTGAAGTGGAAAATTTAAGTGCTGTTGTTGAAAATAATTGTATCATTTATCCATACATTACTAAAAATGGCTTTTTACATTTATCAATGAGTGACTATGTGCCAAGTAAAATATATTTTTCTCGCAGACATATTGATTCCTTGAAAATGAATAATCGTCAAGCACAAATTGATGGACAGTTTGCGATTATAAACTCACATTTAACTACAACACATTTATTAATAAAAACGAGATTTACGGATAGAGAAAAAAGGATAGCCATTGTACCTCAATTAAATGGCAATAACAAGAATGCAGCAACATATGATTTTTCGGCAGATATTTATGATGAACTGATAGAATTCATGCAGTATCCATATGATAGTGGTGATATCATAGATATTTTTCTAGAAATACAAGTTCAAGAAGTATTAGAGCCGATTAAATATAAATTAGGAAATCCACGCATTTTAGCCGAGCGTTTTTTAAAAGGTGAAATCATAACGGAATACAATAATGAAATCATTTCAATTACACCATATTTCACAATGAAAGGGCGCAATCTTTCATTCAGAATTAACCGTTATAGTATCGAGAGTTATTTACAATATATAAACAATATTAAAAAAACCAACATACACCATATACTTAA
This sequence comes from Staphylococcus sp. HMSC62D11, assembly GCF_001839145.1. Lineage (NCBI taxonomy): Bacteria > Bacillati > Bacillota > Bacilli > Caryophanales > Staphylococcaceae > Staphylococcus > Staphylococcus sp. HMSC62D11. The sequence continues at coordinate 3,586 of NZ_KV840197.1, forward strand.
AAAAGAACAAGAAAAGATTTGGGTGATTGGTGAAAAATCATATAAAGCGCAGGATAATGGGTATCATTTCTTTAAATATATGCGTACACATTATCCGGAACGACCTGTGTACTATGTTATTGAAGAAAGCTCAAAGGAAGCCGAACATGTGCTGCCTTTAGGTAATGTCATATTTTATAAGACACCAGAACATTTTGATATTATGCTTCAAGCAGACTATATTTGTTCGACACATCATCCAGAGCTACTATATCCAACAAACAGTCAAATATACACACGAAAAATCAAAGCAATAAAGGTGTTTTTGCAACACGGCGTTTTAGGAACAAAAAATTTATCACAAATTAATGGAAATCAATTAAAAGATTTTAATGTCGACCTCTTTGTAACAAGCTCGGAACGTGAAAAAGAAATTGTTGTCAGAGATTTGAAGTTTGATAATAATCAAGTTGTTGTGACAGGTTTAGCCAGATTTGATGAGTTATTTAATCCTGATAATCAGGTGAAGAATCAGCTGCTTATTATTCCTACATGGCGTGACTGGTTAATCAATAGTGAACAACTTATTGAGTCGGATTATTTGAGTAGAATCAATGCATTACTCTATAGTTCTAAAATCAAAGAGGTTGTTGACCAAGGTATAGAAGTTATTTTCTGTTTGCATCCTAACATGCAACCATTTATTGATTTATTTGATGTGCCTCCGTATGTCACATGCATTAGACAGGGTGACGTAGATGTTCAACAATTGATTAAAGAAAGTAAATTAATGATTACGGATTATTCAAGTGTCGCTTTTGATTTTAGTTTCTTGTATAAACCTGTGATATATTATCAATTTGATAAAGAAAGATTTCTAGGTAAAGATGGTTCGCATATTGATATTGAGCAGGAATTACCTGGTGTGATAGTTAATTCACTAGCATCATTAGAACAAAAACTTAGTCATTATGTTAATCATAATTTTGAGGTTGAAGATGAGATTAAAGCAAGGGCGAATCAATTTATAAAGTATCGTGATCAGCATAATAGCTGTAGAATTTATAAAGCAATCAGCTATTTTAAAGCACAGTATACTTTGAAAAATAAAGTTAAATATGATATTGTTTCACAGCATCTATTTAAACGGTTTAGAAAAAATAAATACTATTTCAAAACAATGGATAAGTATAATTCTGTAGTATCAAAAGTATTACCAACTAAAAAAGACTTAATTGTGTTTGAAAGTAATGTCGGAAAAACGGTTGGAGATAGTCCGAAAGTAATTTATGATACATTAAAGCAGTATCATCATCATTATGATATCGTGTGGGTGACAAATCAGGATTATCCTTTCAATGATCCACATGTGACAACTGTGGAAAGATTATCACCTGAATATTTCCATTATCTTTCTCGAGCAAAATATTGGATTAATAATCAAAATTTTCCATACTATCTTGCTAAGCCAAAAGACACCATCTATATTCAAACATGGCATGGAACACCTTTGAAAAAAATGTTAAACGATGTTGATACATTTGAAGGTAGAGATGAGGGTTATAAAGATCGAGTAAATCAGGCCATTAAAAATTGGGACTATCTTATTTCACCTAGCCCATACGCAAGTAAATGTTTTAAATCAGCTTTCAACTTTAAGAAAGAAATATTAGAAATAGGCTATCCTAGAAATGATATTTTTCACAGCAATAATGAAGCCCAACTAGAAGTAAAGAAAAAGATGATTAAACAAAAACTAGGCATTAAAGATCAGCGTAAAGTTATTTTATATGCACCAACATTTAGAGACGATGATATTAATAAAGCTAAAAAACACATCATTAAATTACACATGGATTTACAAAAAATGAAAGAAAATTTCGAGGAAGAGTACATTCTTATATTACGACCTCATATTATCATTAGTAATGCATTACATTTAGACGCATCATTAGATGAATTCGTAATTAATGCTAGTGCATATGATGATATTAGTGATTTATATTTAATCACAGATATTTGTATTACCGATTATTCTTCGGTTATGTTTGACTTTGCTAACACTAAAAAACCGATGTTATTCTTTACCTATGATTTGGATTATTATAAAAATCAATTAAGAGGTTTTTATTTTGATTTTGAACAAACTGCACCAGGACCACTGGTACGTACTAATGATGAATTAATTGATGCAATCAAACGAATAGAAACTGTTCGAGAACATTATGGTGAGAAGTATGATGCGTTTTATGAGCGATTTTGTCGATTTGAAACTGGTCATGCTGCCGAAGCAATTGTCAAAAGATTTTTCTTAAATTAAATCACGGTGTTACTCTTGAATCAATGATATCACTTAGTCATTAACAAAAGACAAATATTAAGACAATAAAAAACTGAGCCAAGCAACAGTTGTGTAAACAACCTTGTTTGGCTCATTATTTATGAATGAAACAATTCTGACAAACAATGCGATGATTATCAGGATTTATTTTTATGATTTACGATATTTTAAGCGAGCAAAAGCATCGTGCTGATGGATAGACTCTTCGTTACGACATTCAATATCAAAACCATCTATCCACTCAAAATCAACGAGGTCAGCAGCAATTAAGCGAATCAAATCTTCGACAAAACGTGGATTTTCATATGCGCGTTCAGTCACACGTTTTTCATCTGGACGTTTTAAAATAGGGTATAGGATCGAACTTGCATTCGCTTCCATGGCGTCCAAGATTTTCTCCTTGTAATCATCTACAATTTGTTCATCTTTATCTAAGTATGCTTTAACAGTAACAATTCCGCGCTGATTATGTGCAGAGTATTCACTAATTTCTTTAGAACATGGACATAGTGTAGTTACTGTTGCTTCTATCGTAAGCTCTTTACGGGTAATATTATTGCCTTCAATTGCCAGGCCATATGTGACATCTGCATTACCTACTGCTTTAATGTTTGTTACTGGACTATAGCGATCAAAGAACCATTTTCCTTTAACATCGACACCAGCTGAATTTTGTTTCATATTTTCTTGTAGTGTCCGTAATACTTGATACAATGTGCTATAGTCCAATTCTAGGCCATTACTGTAATGCTTTTCAACGCTTTCTAAGATTCTACTCATATTAATTCCTTTTTCATTTTGTGTTAAGCTAGTCGAAAAACTAAATGTTCCGGCTGTTTGATATTGATTAATACGAACAGGGTACACAAGGTTTTTTATACCAACTTCTTCAATTTCAAAAAGGAAATTTTTATGTGTGCTTTGTAAGTCTGTCATGTCTTGTTTCGTCGTTGGTTTTGTACCTTCGACAGGATCAACTGAGCCAAAGTGTTTCCAACGACCTTCTCGTGTTGATAAATCAAATTCAGTCATATTTCAAACTCCCCTTATGCTTTAAAATGATAAGTCCAGAATGGTTCTACTTCTAAGAAACTTTGCGTTTCACCATCAATTTCAGGACTTGCTAATTGTTTTAAAAACGGACCTGTTTGTGATGCATGAGCTTCAAATGCTTTTAATTTTAGTTCTTTATATTTTGAAATATCATTTAAAATATCTGGTTCTCCTAAATGTTCGATTGCATCATTACTAAATGCGACTAATTGTAAACGAGGGCGCTGTGCAGCGGGCATACGTTTTACAGTTCTAATCACAGCGTCTGCAGTAGCTTCATGGTCAGGATGTACTGAGTAATTAGGATAAAAAGAAATAATGACAGAAGGATGTGTTTCGTCAATTAATCCTTGTATCATTGCATCCATTTGCGCATGAGGTTCAAATTCTACTGTTTTATCTCGTAAACCCATTTTTCTCAAATTTGTAATTCCTAAAATATTTGCGACGTTGTCAAGTTCTTGCTCTCTAATATCTGGTAAGGATTCTCTTGTTGCAAATGGTGGATTACCTAAATTACGTCCCATTTGTCCTAATGTAAGGCAAGCATATGTTACAGGTACTCCTGCCCCAATATAACTTGCTATCGTCCCAGCAGATGAGAAGGTTTCATCATCTGGATGTGGAAATATAACGAGTACATGTCTTTCATCATTCATGACTGTACCTCCTCTATAATGTGAATGGCTTATCACTGATTTCAATAGTGGCAGCCAATTGTCCTTCATAATTAAATCCAGCAATTAAAAATTCATTATTATTGTTGACTTCGAAGTGTGTGAGTCCTTGTACATAGACCCAGCCACCATCACGAAGTTTGAGACCAACGCGGTAAGGATCTTTGCCTCCGCCTTTAAGTTGTGCGTGTTCATATGTGACTTGTATATTTCTTAAAAACGTCCCCGCATTAAAAACACGTTGGTCGAAATGGTTTGCATACGCACCATTTGTTGTTTCAACGTGTAAATAAACAGGTTTATTTTCGTATGATGTGAGTCTTTTTTGTACTTCTATTTCATTAATTGGTTCCAACACATTCACTCCTTGTGCCATACAACATGTTTATCATTCTATTTTACTAAAAAGAACAGCGTAATTGTATATCTCTGCTCAATTTATTTAAAAAAGTAACAATAACGTTGTCATTATACATATAGACTATGCGAATACTTCAGTTAAAAGTTAATTGTTAGAGAAAAATCTAGTCGTTTAAAAAAAGATGAGACGGGTAAACTGCTAACTAGAAATAGAAAAACAAATAATGATTTATATAACATTAATGTTGAAAGGATGTTTGCATTGGAATTACAATTAGCAATCGATTTATTAAACAAAGAAGAAGCGGCAGAATTAGCTAAAAAAGTTGAGGAATATGTAGATATCGTAGAAATAGGTACGCCTATTGTTATCAATGAAGGGTTACCAGCCGTTGAACATTTAAATAAAAATATAAATAATGCAAAAGTATTAGCAGATCTTAAAATAATGGATGCAGCAGATTATGAAGTAAGCCAAGCGATTAAATTTGGCGCAGACGTTGTAACTATTTTAGGTGTTGCTGAAGATGCTTCAATTAAAGCAGCAGTTGAAGAAGCGCATAAACATGATAAACAACTATTAGTAGATATGATTGCTGTTCAAGATTTAGAAAAACGTGCGCAAGAATTAGATGATATGGGTGCTGACTATATTGCAGTGCACACAGGTTATGACTTACAAGCTGAGGGACAATCGCCATTAGATAGCTTACGTAAAGTTAAATCTGTAATTAAAAATTCTAAAGTCGCCGTTGCTGGTGGTATTAAACCAGATACGATAAAAGAAATCGTTGCTGAAAATCCGGACTTAGTTATTGTAGGTGGCGGTATTGCTAACGCTGAAGATCCTGTAGAAGCGGCTAAACAATGTCGTGATGCGATTGAAGGTAAATAATATGTCTCAATTTACAAATTACCGTCTTATTCTTGAAGAGCTAGAGCGTACGTTATCACATGTTCAAGATGAACAATACGACCGTTTTGCGAATGATGTAAATGGTGCGCAAAGTATATTCACTGCAGGTAAAGGGCGTTCGGGCTTTATTGCGAATAGCTTTGCGATGCGTCTAAATCAATTAGGTAAAGATGCGTACGTCGTAGGGGAATCAACAACGCCGTCTATCAAAGAACATGATTTATTTGTAATCTTGTCTGGTTCAGGCTCAACAGCGCATTTACGTTTGTTAGCTGAAAAAGCCCAAACAGTAGGTGCTAAAGTCGTATTATTAACAACAAATCCTGATTCTCCAATTGGGGAGTTAGCAGAAACGGGGATTGAATTACCTGCTGGAACTAAATATAACGCAGAAGGTTCAGAACAACCTTTAGGCAGTTTATTTGAACAAGCTGCACTCCTGTTTTTAGATAGTGTGGTACTTGGACTCATGGATACGTTTAATATTGATGAAGAAACAATGCAAAATAATCATGCTAATTTAGAATGAAAATTTATATATAATATATTCATTAGCCCGTTGAAATAGTAAATTTCGATGGGCTTTATTAATTAAATGATGTGCTTAAAAGTCTTATTTTACATAAATGAGTTACTAGTAAAAAGAGCAGTAACCACGTTGGTTTTTAGCGAAATAGATACAAAATGCCATTCTAATCGAAATAAATAAATATTAATAAAAGTGAATACATATAGATTATACAAAATATTGCATATGATTGGATAAATATATAGCGGGTATAGTTAGATGACATATTATATTTTATATAACACCGGATTTATGTTGAAAAAACAATATAAATTTTTGACAACTTTTATTGCCTTTAAAGTGAGTATTCGCTAGATTGACAACATTTTTCAAAATCCTTAAGTCATTGATATTAATGGAGATATAAGCATTATTAAAACGAGTGGAAATATGCCGGCATCCCTATGTTTAACTATGCGATAGTGAATATTTAAAGTCAAAATGTAGCGGGCAATATTTCAACGCAATTTACTATAACACGATAAAGCATTAAAAATTTATATAAATATAATTAAAAATTCTGTAAAATGAATAAACTTGAATTTTAAAAATTAATTTTTCTTTAATCGATTTGACATTATAAATTAATAACGTATAATTATGTAACATATTACAAGGGAGTGTATCATTCATGGATTTCGAAAAAGAAAATATTAACATGGTAAACGCTCAAAAAGCCAAAAAAACTGTTATCGCAACAGGAATTGGTAATGCCATGGAATGGTTTGATTTTGGGGTTTATGCCTACACAACTGCATACATAGGTGCAAACTTCTTTTCTCCAGTTGAAAACGATCAAATTCGACTAATTCTTACTTTCGCTGCGTTAGCGATTGCTTTCTTATTACGACCAATTGGGGGAATTGTTTTTGGCGTTATAGGAGATAAATATGGTCGGAAAGTCGTATTAACAACGACAATTATTTTAATGGCGTTTTCAACGTTAACGATTGGTTTGTTACCCAACTACGATACTATAGGAATTTGGGCACCAATACTATTACTACTTGCTAGAGTGTTGCAAGGGTTCTCTACAGGAGGAGAATATGCTGGTGCAATGACATACGTAGCAGAGTCTTCTCCAGATAAAAGCCGTAATCGTTTAGGCTGTGGTTTGGAAATTGGGACATTATCAGGTTATATAGCAGCTTCAATTATGATTGCCATTTTAAGTTATTTATTAACGGCAGAACAAATGCAATCATGGGGCTGGAGAATACCGTTTATTCTAGGTTTATTCCTTGGTTTATTTGGATTATATTTACGTCGTCGCTTAGAAGAATCACCTATTTTCGAAAATGATATTGAAACGGCGCCACAACGAGATAATATTGGTTTTTTAACTATTATTCGTTACTATTACAAGGATATTTTAGTCTGTTTTGTAGCGGTTGTATTTTTTAACGTAACAAATTATACAGTCACTGCATATTTACCGACTTACTTAGAACAAATAGTAAAATTGGATGCGACAACAACAAGTGTGCTGATTACTTGTGTGATGGCTATTATGATTCCATTAGCACTTATGTTCGGTAGAATTGCAGATAAAATTGGTGAGAAAAAAGTGTTCTTAATAGGTACGGGTGGTTTAACACTATTAAGTATCGTTGCTTTTAGCTTATTGAATACTCGCTCATTACCACTGATTATTGTTGGTGTACTAGTATTAGGATTCTTCTTATCAACATATGAGGCGACAATGCCTGGATCGTTGCCAACAATGTTCTATACGCATATTAGATATCGAACATTGTCTGTAACCTTTAACTTATCAGTGTCATTATTTGGTGGTACGACACCACTTATAGCTGCTTGGTTAGTAAACTACACAAACAATATTTTAGCACCTGCATATTATTTAACTGCGATAAGCGTCATTGGTTTTGTTGTCATTTCATTACTGCATTTCAGTATGGCTGGAAAATCATTGAAAGGTTCTTATCCTAATGTCGATAGTGAAGAAGACCGTAGATACTTCGAAGAGCATCCTAAAGAGGCATTATGGTGGGTACAAGAACGTAAAGAAAAAGAAGACTTTTAGTATGACAATTAGACGTGCATGTCAATTTATGATGAATTGGCACGCACGTTATTTGTTTTTGTCGCTAAATTTGAATAAAAGGCGACGTCATTTTGTCAATCTTATGAACAGACTAGGTTATCGTGCTAACACGTTTTATAATATGGATAACTTATATGATAAAGGTGATTAATATGATAACGAAAGAAACAATTGTTGCAGAAGTAGTGACTGATTATCCAAAAGCAGCAGATGTTTTTAAGCATGCAGGCATAGATTTTTGTTGCGGTGGTGCTATTTCAATCGAACAAGCAAGCCAAAAGAGTAAATTATCGTTAGAAGCGTTGTTATCACAGCTTCAACAACTCGAAAGACAAAGTGAGCCAGGTGGCGGTTTAAATCCTAAATATTTAAGCGTGGCCTCATTGATTCAGTATATTCAAGCTGCGTATCATGAACCACTAAAGGAAGAATTAAAACAACTAACGCCATATATAACAAAAGTAGCTAAAGTACATGGGCCGCAACACGATTATCTCATTGAGTTAAAAGCGTTATATACCCAATATAAAAACAACATGACTGCACACACGGCACAAGAAGATGATCATGATTTTCCTAAAATGATTGCTTTTTCAAATGGGCAAGATGTTGCAGAAATAGAACAAATTATTCTAGATTTGAAGACAGATCATGATGAGGTTGGTCAAATACTGAAGAAAATGAATCAGCTAACAAATGATTATACAATTCCAAATGAAGCATGTAATACATGGCGCCTCGTTTATCAACGCCTCCAAGCAATTGAAAAAGCAACATATCGACATGTGCATCTTGAAAATCATGTATTGTTTAATAAATTACATGCATAACAACAAACAAGCACTGATATTCGCCAAAGGGGACAACTTTGGAATGAATTCAGTGCTTGTTTGACTTTAATAAGGTGAATTTAGGAATACTATTTGACGTTTGTTACATGATAGGGGGTCAGTAACATCGTACTTTTTAAGGGTGGATCCATGACGAAATAACATGGAGGCCAATGAGGTTAATAACTTAATTTCATGTTATCAACGTCATTTTCTAGTAGAGAGAGCAATTTATAGATTTCGTTTTTATTAAACGTTTCATCGAATTTTACCGTAATTGTCTTGAAGGTTCGCGTAATGATTTCGTAGATAGGGACACCGTTTTCTATATTTTGCTTGTGAATAATCATGTTGACTTGCTCCTCCTTTATCTCTCTACACTTCATATCTTACTGAATTTTTAATTCAAAATCATGAGCCCCAAGTACCAACTTTTAATACGACGTACTACGTATAATCTTCTACGACTAAATACTTAGAATACGCAATGCTATCAGTGATTATGCTTCACCTTTAAATAGTTTGACAAAACGTTCAGGACTATCTTGGCCTAGACAAATATCCAATAGTTCGTGTGATTCTTGTTGCTCTGCTTCACTTCTAGGGAACATTTGACTTTCGTATTCTTTGATTACTTCGTCGAAATGATTGTAATTTTTAGCGATGCCTTCTGCTAATTCTGCACCATCTAGCATAGCTAAGTTAGCGCCTTCACCAGATGGCGCCATTAAATGTGCAGCGTCACCAATTAAAGTGATGCCTGACTTAGGTTCCCAGCGATGTTTGTCAGGTAAAGCATTGATTTTTCTAGCTACGATATTTGAATCTGACTCAGTTAACAATGCAGTAATTTCTGGTGCCCAGCCTTTAAATTCAGCTAAAATCGTTTTGATCGTTTCTGTTTTATTAGAAAAATCTATGCGATTAATCCAATCTAAATCACGGTTCATTTCTATATAAGTGTGAATAATATTATTTGCTTCGCGATGAGCTACAAAACCTTTTCCAGGAGAAAGGGCATACATCGCTCCTTCACCAACAATTTCAGCTGTTTTAGGATGTTTGTTATCAACATCGTGTAAATAAGTTTCAATAAAGGTTGTACCTACATAATTCGGTGTAATATCTGTTAATAATTTGCGTACTTTTGACCATGCACCATCTGCGCCAATTAATTTTGTAGTGTTTATAAAGCTTTCATCTCTAAATACGACTTTATATTCTCCGTGTTGAATTTCTTCTATATGATCTACTTTTTTATTCCATTCAATTGTTTCTTCTGGAAGTGAGTGAATTAAAATTTGGCGTAAGTCACCACGTAATACTTCAGGACGTCCATTTTCTTCATCAGCAGGCACCTCTAGAAGTAATTCTCCATTGGTATCTACAATTTTTGCTGCATCGGCACCTTCATGAATAATCGAATGAAATTCATCCATTAAATTAGCCTTTTCTAAAGCAACCTGACCATTATATTCATGAATATCTAATTGACCACCTTGTGTACGAGCATTCGGCGATGCATCTGCCTCATAGATTTTTGAAGGTATGCCATTCACATATAACACACGGGCAAGTGTTAAACCACCGATACCGCCACCAATAATTGTAATAGGTTCTTTTACTTTATTCATCATAAAACTCCTTTAAAACTCAATAATTAAATGCATTCTTACTTTACGCAAAAAACAGTTAGTTTAAACATAAAATAATAAATGTGATATAGTTTTTCCTATTCGTCGATGATTTTGATCGTTTATATTACTAAAATATTAGAAAGTAAAATAGACGAAGTAGAAATAGTTACTGTAACTTATAGGGGCTAAAATGAACAAGTTGATATTTTAATACTATATAAAAAAGCTTTTAACTATTCCCGTTTGCTTTTGTTAAAGCCAAGAGAATAATTAAAAGCTTCATGTTAAAAAACTATACTTCTGTTACTTCTACGTCGATATGTTCAACACGATTAAATGCACCATGATCAACCGGTCCAACAAACGCATTCATTTTCCAGCCATTTTTAATTGCAGATGCCACAAAACCTTTAGCGGCAATAACAGCTTCTTTTGGTGATTTGCCATTAGCTAAATAAGCTGTTGTTGCTGCTGCAAATGTACAACCAGCACCATGATTGTAACTTTGTTGGAACATATCTGTTGTTAATTGATAGTAATTTGCGCCATCAAAGTATAAATCATAAGATTTATCTTGATCTAGTGCTTTACCACCTTTAATGATGACATGTTGTGCACCTTGATCATGAATGATTTTAGCTGCTTGTTTCATGTCTGCGATTGAAGTTAATTTACCTAAACCTGAAAGTTGTCCTGCTTCAAATAAATTAGGTGTCACTACGGTTGCTTTAGGTAATAAATATTTAATCATCGCATCAGTATTTCCCGGGTTAAGTACTTCATCTTCGCCTTTACAAACCATCACTGGGTCTACTACGAAGTATTTTGCACCCGATTGTTCAAAGGCCTCGCCAGCACGTTGAATAATTTCTTGTGTACCCAACATACCTGTTTTAATGGCGTCTGGACCAATTGAAATTGCAGTTTCAAGTTGTTTTTCGAGTAACTCCATTGGTAATGGTGTCACATCGTGAGACCACGTATCTTTGTCCATGGTAACGACAGCAGTCAATGCCACCATGCCATAAGTGTCTAATTCTTGGAATGTTTTTAGGTCTGCTTGCATTCCTGCGCCAGCACTGGTGTCAGAACCGGCAATTGTTAAAACTTTTTTTAAAGCCATTTAAGTTCACTCCCAATTATTTTCTAATACGTTTTTATCATATCATGTTTTAACGTTTAAGAAATAGCAGGGACACTTACATAGGTTGCTAGTCTTTAGTGTTTTTTAGCGGTGTAAATTGAATTTCTTGTTTCAATGGGAAAAACACCATCTCTTTTTGTGTCAGTATTTCTTCAGTTAATGTAAGCGAAAAAATTTGATTCGTTGAATATGGCTTGATGTAAAACGTTAATGTTTCACTGTCCATGACTAGTTGATACTGAGTATAGTGAGGTATGCCACCATCTAATACAGCACCTTTTGGAATACTTACACTATCCAGCAGCTTAAAGCAGTTGTTAAGATTTTGTCTTTCGTCAGTGGCACTGTGTAACTGTTGTCGAAGATAGCTTGCTCTAACAAAACGCTCGGTCGAAGTATAGCCTCCAGGCAAACCATTTGTACCTGCTTCGATGCCCATAGGACGAGTAAGTATCTTTCCTACAATAGGATAAGCAGTTTTCGTTGGTGACAGAAACGCGTAATTGCGTAAGTTTTCTATATGCCATTCTACGCTTGGTGCATTGGTAAGGACGTTTACATGATTATCTTTGATAATGACCCTACCATTACGTGGTTCAACTGTAGCAGTATGACCTGTTTTATCTGTGATCATAAATTGTAATGGGGGCACAATATTTAATGTCGTATTTTTTTCATTTAATATATTGATATGTGCTGCCTTTTGCTTTAAATCCGCAATGTTTTTTACGAAGCCTAATACCCAAACAATAAATTCTTCAGGTGCTAAATTAAAATATCCATAGCGTTTATGTTTACAATAAGAGGCTTCGCCGGTGAAATAATGATTGGAGATAGCAAGTCCTTGTTCATTGATACCATCACCAAAACGATATCGTCCCACTTTAAGATTAGTACCTACAAAACCATACGTTAATTGCAAAGCATCTTCTAAATCAAAATCATATTTGAAATCTCTTGGCACTACAGTAGGTATGCCATTAAATTCAAAGGCAAAATCCATGGTACGTGCTAAATAATGATGATTTTGTTTTGTATAAAAAGAAAAGCCAGTACACATCGTTATTTCTCCTTTATTTCCAGTGTTGTTATTTATTCATAGCATAATGAAATAGATATAATTTGTAAACTTTTATGTATTATAAGTTTACATTATATAGATAGTGAACCTTTTAAGAGGTATATGTTAAACTATTGCTTGAGGTGAAGATAATGGAGTGGGCACAAATTTTTCATGATATAACATCTAGACATGATTTTTCTGCGATGCATGATTTTTTAGAAAAAGAATATACGACGCAAATTGTATACCCAGATAGAAAAAACATCTATCAAGCTTTTAGTTTAACGCCTTTTGAAAATATAAAAGTTGTGATTTTAGGTCAAGATCCTTATCACGGACCAAATCAAGCGCATGGTTTAGCTTTTTCGGTACAACCTAAAGCGAAATTCCCACCATCTTTAAAAAATATGTACCAAGAATTAGAAGATGATATTGGCTGTCATAGGACATCGCCGCATTTACAGGATTGGGCACGTGAAGGTGTTCTACTATTAAATACGGTGTTGACTGTGCGCCAAGGCCAGGCACATTCGCATAAAGATATAGGTTGGGAAATATTCACGGATGAAATTATTCAGGCTGTATCACGATATAGGCAAAATGTGGTTTTTATATTATGGGGCAAACCAGCGCAACAAAAAATGAAATTGATTGATACGCAAAAGCACTATATTATTAAATCGTCACATCCCAGTCCGTTATCGGCTTATCGTGGCTTTTTTGGCTCAAAACCTTATTCCAGAGCCAATGCTTATTTAGAGTCAAAAGGAATAGCACCAGTACATTGGTGTGAAAGTGGGGAGAATACTCATGGATAGAGAGAAAATCATCCAGTTAATTGAACAAGAATTAGTTCAGGCGGATGAAGCAAGTAATGAGCAACAATTTGAGAAGCACATATATGCGATTCATACGCTAACGTCTTTATATACAACCACAACATCAGGCCATCGAGCAAGTCAAGAAACATCCCAGGATGATATTATGGGACCAACTTTTTCAACCACGGTGAAGTCAAATACAAAATCAGCAGTGCAACAGACAGGACATAAGCAAGCAGCAAAGGTAACAGCTGCTGAAATAGAAGCTATGGGCGGTAAAGTACCAAATTCCATGAAATCATCACACAACACGAACGTCGCTTCTTCAAATACTATGGTCACAGATGATGAAATTGGTAACGGCGATTCTATTTTTGATTTTTAAGCGTAAGGAGAGAACAAATAATGATGAAAGTATTTATTATCTTAGGTGCTTTATGTACTATGATGTCAGTTGGTACAGGTGCTTTTGGTGCCCATGTGCTTGAAGATAAACTCAATGAAAAATATATCTCTGTATGGGAAAAAGCAACAACATATCAAATGTATCATGGGTTAGGATTAATTCTAATTGGCATAATTAGTGGAACTACATCCATGAATGTTAATTGGGCAGGTTGGTTAATGTTTTTGGGTATCGTCTTCTTTAGTGGTTCGCTTTATATTTTAGCATTAACAGAGATTCGTATTTTAGGTGCAATTACGCCTATTGGTGGTGTCTTATTTATTGCGGGTTGGTTAATGCTAGTTATCGCAGCGTTTAAACTGCCAGTATAAAAGTAATGGTCATATAAATATGTTAGAGAACTCACTTTTGGGGTATACAGTTACCTTGAGGTGAGTTTTTTTATGACTGAAAAACAAAATAAAGTTGATAGAGGCGATTTAAAGCAAAATCTATCTGAGAAATTCGTATGGGCCATTGCTTATGGTTCATGTATAGGATGGGGAGCATTTATTTTACCAGGTGATTGGATTATGCAATCAGGACCTGTAGCCGCATCTTTAGGTATTTTTATAGGCGCATTGTTGATGATTTTAATCGCTGTCAGTTATGGTGCATTAGTTGAGCGCTTTCCCGTTTCTGGTGGTGCATTTGCATTTAGCTATTTAAGCTTTGGTAGATATGTTAGTTTCTTTTCATCATGGTTTCTAACATTTGGATATGTTTGTGTCGTGGCGTTAAATGCAACGGCTTTTAGTTTATTAATTAAATTTTTACTGCCCAATGTTTTAAACACTGGAAAGTTATATACTATAGCTGGTTGGGATGTTTACATAACTGAAATTATTATAGCAAGCGTATTACTTATCGTGTTTATGCTTATTTCGATTCGTGGTGCAAGTGTCTCTGGGTCACTACAATATTATTTTTGTGTTGCTATGGTGCTTGTCGTATTGTTAATGTTTGTAGGCTCATTTTTTGGTAGTACCTTTGATTTCGGTCATTTGCAACCATTAGCAAATCCTAAACGTGGTTGGTTTACATCTATTATTATGATTGTTGCGGTTGCTCCATGGGCTTACGTTGGTTTTGATAATATTCCACAAACGGCAGAAGAGTTTAACTTTTCACCCAATAAGACATTTAAGCTAATTGTTTATAGCTTATTAGCTGCAGCATTTACTTATGTCTTAATGATTTTGTATACAGGTTGGTTAAGCACGTCAGCAAAAAGTGTGAATGGCAATTTATGGTTGACTGGTGCGGTGACACAATCGACCTTTAGCTATATTGGATTGTTTGTCCTAGCGATTGCTATTATTATGGGGATTTTTACTGGATTAAATGGCTTCTTGATGAGTGCTAGTCGACTGCTCTTTTCAATGGGGCGTTCTGGAATTATGCCTACGATGTTTAGTAAATTACATTCCAAATATAAAACGCCTTATGTGGCAATTGTCTTCTTAGTTGCAGTTACTTTAATTGCACCATGGTTGGGGCGTACAGCTTTGACGTGGATCGTTAATATGTCATCCACGGGTGTATCGATTGCATACTTTATTACTTGTTTATCTGCTGCTAAATTATTTAGTTTTAATAAAGAGAGTGAAACATACGGCCCAGTATTTAAGAGTTTTGGTATTATTGGATCCATTATCTCATTTATATTCTTATACTTATTATTAATACCAGGGTCTCCGGCATCGTTATCGTTACCTTCATATGTTGCTTTAGCTGGCTGGTTAATTATTGGTTTAGTATTCTTTGTTATTCGCTATCCAAAAATAAAAGCGATGAACAATGATGAGCTAAGTCGTTTGATATTAAATCACTCTGAAGATGAAGTGAATGACATGATGAACGAAGATAAAAATGAATAATGACTATCAATGAATATATAAATTTTAAGAATACAAAAAGACACGCAGCGTCAATCTATGCACTGTGTGTCTTTATTTTAAATTGTAGTGTTCAAACGTTTGAAACACTATAGACGCTTATATCTTTTAACGAAACCGGACACACTAATTTTAGAAACTTGGTCTGCAAATAATAAGCCTAAAGCGATGGCACCTGCGATAAGTGTTACTTCTAACATTGTATTGATAGCTTTTCCAAACTCCAATAAGACAAGGCTTTTAGTGGCATCAAAAGCAAGACCACCAGGGACGAGTGGTATGATTCCAGTAACCATAAATATAATTGCAGGTTCTTTCTGTTTTCGCGCCATAAAATGACTGATAAGGCCTAAAGCTAAACTGCCAAAGAAACTAGAGTAGATCGTGTGGAGGCCTAAGCCGTTGAAAAATATAACGTAGACCATCCAACCACATGCACCTACAAGCCCACATGTCAGATATAATTTTCTAGGCGCATCAAAAATGACGCAAAAGAATAATGATGCGGTATAACTAAATATAAAGTTTAGTAACCAAAACATAAGACATTTCTCCTATACCATAATTAAGATTGAACCTACGCCTGCCCCGATACCAAATGAAGTAACGAGCGCCTCTAATGACTTGGTCGTAAACATCAGCATGTGACCACCAAATAAATCTTGTATTGCATTCGTAATTAATACTCCAGGAACTATAGGCATTACAGCAGCAATAATAATGGTGGCAAGATCACCATTGGGAATAAAATGATGCCCAGTCACAGCAATCATTCCAATGACTAGAGAACCAACAAACTCAGGAATAAATTGTGCGTGAAGCTTTCTATCTAAGATCTCAACGACTAAATAACCGAGACTACCAGCTAAAATGGCTGTTAAGGTATCGATGAGCGTACCACCTTGAAGATATAAGAAACTTAGCGCAATGATTGCAGCTGCTATTCCTTTAAAACTTAAGCTACTATCGCGTTCAGCAATATAAATGTGTTCGAGTCTATGTTTGGCATCTTCTAAATCAATTTTATTACTTGAAATCATTCGTGAAATTTCATTAGCTTGTGATATTTTAATTAAATTAGTATCACGGGCGTTGATTCTAAATAAACGGGGATATGTTTCATCGTGTAAAGTAAATTGAATGACAGTATTTGTGACGAAACTATTGCTGTCTGAATAGCCTAATGATTTAGCAATACGCGTCATTGTATCTTCAACACGTGTACCTTCTGCGCCTGATTCTAATAAGATACGACCTGCTAACATTATCACATCTTTAATTAGAGTTTCTCGCTCTGTATCTATATATTGTTTTTTGTTCATTTCATCACCATATCAAGTAGAATGTTACATTAATTATAGTAGATGCGTATCGAAATGGCTACACAATAATTTAAATCATGTAGCGATATTATAATGATGAAAGGTTAAACTTTAGTAACAAAAATTGTATTTTTATTACTTTTTTATCAGTATTATTGCGATAACTTAACGAAATATGTTTATTTTTATTAAAAAGGGTTAAAATAAAAGTGTTAACAGGGAAAATATACTGGGTAGCGACAGTATATTTTGTGTAGTTAACGAATAGAGTAGTAGTAATTAAAGTTCTCCCAAGAGATACTAAGTAAGAACAGGGTTTAAAGCCCTGTTTTTTAAAAATACATATTGGGACAAATTCGCTAAAGCTACAAAAGAACTTCAGTGTAGTTGACATGCAGTAGAGTCTGCAAGATTTTCTGATGAAAATTTCAAAGGAATCAAGAGAACGAGCGCAACAAACTGAAATATGGTTTATGAGTATCACTAAACATAATATTAAATGGATTAATAACGCTGATTTAAAACAAGGTTTCCAATCAGCGATAAATGATGAACTCGATGACATAAAAGCTGAAACGAAAAACGCTGTTAATCCATTTCAAAACAATCAGATTTATGAATTAGATTGACAATTTACTGAAAATAAAACATTCAAACATAGATATTTGATACATTCTTAAAGCGCAAATTAACTTGAAAAGATCACTGAATTCAGTGATCTTTTTTATTATTATTTAGTTCTTTTTTGATTTCATCAGGTGTTTTTGTTTGATATTTAATTAAATTTGATACTTTTTTACTTTCTATCATATCACCTTGAAATTGAAAATTATCTTCAGGAGAGCTATAAGCAACGAAGTCGTCTTTTTTATTGTTATTGATATAACCTTTAATAACAGCGTCTCCCATTGGTCCTTGTTTTAAACTTGTGAAATGAACAGATTTGATGGTATTAGCTTCTTTTGTGTTGTATTTGAGGAAAAGGGTAATACGTTCTTGTTGTTCTTTGTAGTATATTTCCTTTTGTTTTTCACGTTCGTCATGTTTCATTTTGAGATAGACGCCTCCACTAATTATGCATAAACTCAAGATTATGCCAAGAATCATAAAAATGTGTTTTTTTGACATTGAATCAACTCCTAAACTGAGGTGAAATCTATGGATGAATTATATAATAACGATACTACATATTGTACTTTTTCATATATCACAGTTACATATAAAAATAATGAAAATGATTTAAAGTTACAGATTTTCGACAAGATAAGTATAACTCAATAAAGATGGAAGGAATATCCCTGTTGATAAGCACGGGAAAGTTCAGATCGATGATTTTTGGGGGATTTAAGAGAAAATATCAGATTGCCATTTTCTGTGCTAGGTACACAAGATGTAACGAAACTTTTCATTTGAGAAGTATTTAAAGTGTTTTTAAACATTAGCAAGTTTTAAATAAACAGTATGGGCCATCATTATGTTCTAGGCTATGAACTAAATATTGGCAGTAGTTGACTGGATTGAAAATGCGCTTATACCAAGCTTTTTCCAATCCTATTCAGCTTTGCCGGGCGGAACTACGAATTCATAATGAAGTCTGTCCTGCTCCCCATACTTTATGATGAAAAATTTATTGTGCATTAAAAAGAACCCTTAACTAAACTGAAGTGACGAATATCGGAATAGCTCGAGCTATTAACCTGCCGCATCAACAGTTTTTGAATTTGTTAAGGGTTTTGGGACTCAATTGTCAATAATACAATTGGAATAAAATATTAACAGTTCATGTCTTAAATGTTTTTGTTAAATAGCGAAAAATGAATCTAATTGATCAAGTTCTAGAATATGACCAATGTAGAAGCTGCCAAATTCACCATAGCGCGCTGTAGTTTCATCAAAACGCATTTCATAGACGATTTTTTTAAACTGTAGTACATCATCAGAGAACAATGTAACGCCCCATTCAAAATCATCAAAGCCAACTGAACCAGTAATAAATTGTTTGATTTTACCAGCATATTTACGACCGATTTTACCGTGGTTGTACATGAGCTCTTTTCTATCTTCCATCGGTAACATATACCAATTATATGTTTCATTTCGTCGTTTATCCATTGGGTAGAAGCAGATATATTCAGAATGTGGTAATTCTGGATATAAGCGTGCTTTAATATGTGGATTTTCATATGGGTCTTCATCAGATTTACCAGCAAGGTAATTACCTAACTCAATGACAGATACATAAGAGTATGTTGGAATTAGAAAATCTGAAATTCGACATTTATTTAATTCATTTTCGATTATATTTAATTCTTTCATTTCTGGACGCAACACCCATAATAAAAGATCTGCTTTCTGACCTGTAATATTATAGAGTGCTTGATCACCTGTATGAGAGGCTCTAGCATTTGCTTTATCGGCAAGAAATTGTTGTAGTTCTTGCACCATAGCATGACGGTCATCTTCAGGTACGAGTCTAAATGTTGTCCAATCTATCGCATAAAATAAATGTAAACTATACCAACCATCTAAAGTTTCTGCTGCTTCACTCATTAATAATCGCTCCTTTTCGTATCATTTATTTAAAATTTTAGCATAAGTTTGGTTGCTTATTCTAAATAAAAGATTACAAATTAGTGAAATGGAATTCTCATGATAAATCAAGTATAATTAAGAGTGCAAATATTATTATGTATAACAAATAGGAGGGTACTATGTCTTTATTAGATGTATTACAAAGTAAACTTTCAGGAAAAAATGTCAGAATCGTACTACCTGAAGGTGAAGACGAACGTGTTTTAACAGCTGCAACGCAATTACAAGCAACAGACTATGTAACGCCTATCGTATTAGGTGACGAAGCTAAAGTTAATGCTTTAGCACAAGACAAAGGATTGGATCTTACTGGTATTGAAGTTATCAATCCTACAACAAGCGAACTAAAACCAGAACTAGTGTCATCATTTGTAGAACGTCGTAAAGGGAAAGCGACAGAAGAACAAGCTAAAGAATTACTAAACAATGTTAACTATTTCGGAACGATGCTTGTATATGCTGGTAAAGCAGATGGTTTAGTAAGTGGTGCCGCACATTCAACAGGAGATACAGTGCGTCCTGCATTACAAATTATTAAAACAAAACCAGGTGTTTCAAGAACATCAGGTATCTTCTTTATGATTAAAGACGACAAACAATATATCTTTGGTGATTGCGCAATCAACCCAGAATTAGATGCACAGGGCTTAGCAGAAGTTGCTGTAGAAAGTGCTAAATCTGCTCAAAGCTTTGGTATGGATCCTCGTGTGGCAATGTTAAGCTTTTCTACTAAAGGTTCAGCAAAATCTGATGATGTTGAAAAAGTGGCTAATGCCGTTCAATTAGCACAAGAAAAAGTTTCAGCAGATCATTTAGAAAATGTCATTATTGATGGAGAATTCCAATTTGATGCTGCCATCGTACCTGCAGTGGCTGAGAAAAAAGCGCCAGGCGCTAAAATCCAAGGTGATGCAAATGTCTTTGTATTCCCAAGTTTAGAAGCAGGAAACATTGGCTATAAAATCGCACAACGTTTAGGTGGATTTGATGCGGTTGGTCCAGTATTGCAAGGACTTAATTCTCCAGTAAATGATTTATCACGTGGCTGCTCAATCGAAGACGTGTATAATTTATCAATTATTACTGCTGCTCAAACATTACAATAATGGAACTAAGTAGTAAATATTTTAATGGTGTGGATTGGCGCTATATAGACCATACGAATGGACTTGCGCCAATGCAATCATTTGCATTTGATGATACGTTTTCAGAGAGCGTGGGTAAAGATTTATCATGTAATGTTGTAAGAACTTGGATTCATCAACATACTGTTATATTAGGTATTCATGATTCACGTTTACCTTATCTCAAGGATGGTATTCGCTATTTAACTGATGAAGTTGGTTATAATGCGATTGTGCGCAACTCTGGCGGTTTAGGAGTTGTATTAGATCAAGGCATACTGAATATATCTTTAATTTTTAAAGGACAGACAGAAACAACAATTGATGAAGCTTTCTCAGTGATGTATTTATTAATTTGTAAAATGTTTGAAGACGATGATGTTGAAATTGAAACACATGAAATTGAACGTTCTTATTGTCCTGGAAAGTTTGATTTAAGCATTAATGATAAAAAGTTTGCCGGTATTTCGCAACGACGTGTCCGAGGTGGCATTGCCGTACAAATTTATTTGTGCGTGGAAGGCTCTGGGTCAAAGCGTGCTGAGATGATGCGCCATTTTTACCAACAGGCACTTAAAGGAGAAACAACAAAATTTAAATATCCAGACATCGAACCCCAATGTATGGCATCACTAGAAACGTTGTTAGAACGTGATATTAAAGTACAAGATGTTATGTTCCAATTATTACATGCGATTCAAGATTTAGGCGGCAAGCTAAACATGGATGCCATTACAGAAGATGAATGGCAACGATATGAAGGACATTTTGATAAAATAGTGGAGCGCAACGATAAAATGTCACGATTGTTATAGCACTAAGATGTGAGCATCCTGAATCATTGTATGATTATCTACAATGATTTAGGATGTTTTTTAATTTTGATACAAATAACGTGCACATTTAAATTGAAATTGTAGTATGATGGGTTAGGTAGAAAATAAAGAATATGAAATTAAGACTATAAATGTTTATAAAATCAAGATTTAAGGTAGAGTAAGTTAAATTTTTGAAACAAAAATACAATCGCTATATACTATTTAAGTGTTGTGCAACGAATGATAATTGTTATTTTACATTTTTGTGGTATTAGTCTACTATAAAAACAAAGTTTTATGACATA
The DNA here is from genome assembly GCF_001839145.1 of Staphylococcus sp. HMSC62D11. Lineage (NCBI taxonomy): Bacteria > Bacillati > Bacillota > Bacilli > Caryophanales > Staphylococcaceae > Staphylococcus > Staphylococcus sp. HMSC62D11. Next base: position 25,544 of record NZ_KV840197.1, read on the forward strand.
ATTGTAGCGGAAACGTGACAAAGTTCGATAAAATAATAAGTTGAATAAAGCAAAAGATAGAATGTGAAGATTTCGAGCTTCGCGTTTTTTAATTGCAAATAAGTAAATAGAAAAAAGACTAAAGGTGAGCTAACATGACGCGACGAGGATATGGTGAATCGACTGGTAAGATTATCTTAATAGGTGAACATGCAGTAACATTTGGACAACCAGCCATTGCGATTCCGTTTAACGCTGGAAAGGTTAAAATTTTAATAGAAAGCTTAGAAAAAGGAAATTACTCTGCGATTCAAAGTGATGTCTATGATGGGCCTTTATATGATGCGCCAGAACATTTAAAGTCCATCGTTACCCGTTTTGTGGATAAACATCACATAGAAGATCCACTATTGGTTAAAATTAAAGCCAATTTGCCCCCATCACGTGGATTAGGTTCAAGTGCTGCTGTTGCAGTTGCATTTGTTAGAGCAAGCTATGACTATTTAGGTATTCCTTTATCTGATGACGACCTTTTAACCTATGCCAATTGGGCTGAACGTATTGCCCATGGTAAGCCAAGTGGCATTGACACACAAACGATTATTAGTAATAAACCGGTATGGTATCAGCAAGGTAAAGTTGAACATTTAAAAACTTTACAATTGGATGGCTATATGGTTGTTATTGATACTGGTGTGAAAGGATCAACGAAACAAGCAGTCGAGGACGTTCATCGTTTATGTAATAATGATGCTTATTATATGGATAAAATAACGCATATAGGTCAGTTAGTACATCAAGCAAGCGATGCAATTGAACACCATAGTTTTCAACAATTAGCTGAGATATTTAATCAATGTCAAGAAGACTTAAGAACATTAACAGTGAGTCATGACAAAATAGAACTATTTTTGAAGACGGCGCAACAAAATGGTGCAGTTGCTGGTAAATTAACTGGTGGGGGTCGTGGTGGAAGCATGCTGATTTTAGCAGAAGACCTGAATACCGCGAAACGTGTAGTATCAGCTGCAGAAAAGGCTGGGGCTGAGCATACTTGGATTGAATATTTAGGAGGTTAGGGCGTTGGTAAAAAGTGGCAAAGCACGCGCACATACAAATATTGCTGTTATAAAATATTGGGGAAAAAAAGATGAAGCATTAATCATCCCAATGAATAATAGTTTATCTGTTACGTTAGAACGTTTTTATACTGAAACACAAGTGACATTTAATCATAGTTATAATTCAGATCAGCTTATTTTAAATGGTGAACATGTTAGCGCGACAGAAAACCAAAAAATTCAACGTTTTATGGATATTGTTAGAGCCAAAGCGGGAATAACAATGCATGCCCTTATTGAAAGTACAAATCATGTGCCAACAGCTGCCGGTTTAGCCTCATCTGCAAGTGCTTATGCTGCTTTGGCCGCCGCTTGTAATGAAGCCTTAGAATTACAAATGACAGATAAAGATTTATCGAGATTGGCACGTCGTGGTTCTGGTTCGGCAAGTCGCAGTATTTTTGGTGGATTTGTTGAATGGCATAAAGGCTATGATGACTTAACATCATATGCTGAACAAATCGATGCCAAAGATTGGGAAAAGGATTTGGCCATGATCTTTATTGTTATTAACAAACAATCTAAAAAAGTTTCTAGTCGAGCGGGCATGTCGCTGACTAAAGAAACATCGCGTTTTTATCAATATTGGTTAGATTATGTAGAGCAAGATTTAGCAGATGCAAAAGCAGCGATCAAAACCAAAGATTTTCAACGGTTTGGTGAAACAATTGAAGCTAATGGATTACGTATGCATGCAACAAATTTAGGGGCGCAGCCACCTTTTACCTATTTAGTACCAGAAAGCTATTTGGCTATGGAAATTGTTCACCAATGTCGTGAAAATGGTATTCCCTGTTACTTCACTATGGATGCAGGGCCCAATGTCAAAGTCATTGTTGAAAAGAAAAATCTACAAGCTGTTCAATCAGCTTTTGAAGAAACATTTGAAACATCACAGATTATGTCGAGTGACATCATTTCATCAGGCGTCGAAATTATTAAGTAAGGAAGAGATAAAATGATTCGTGTGAAAGCTCCCGGAAAACTTTATATTGCAGGTGAATATGCCGTTACTGAACCGGGTTATAAATCCGTTTTGATTGCAGTGAATCGTTTTGTCACAGCTACAATTAAAGCTTCTAATGAAGTTGTTGGAACTATTCATTCTAAAACGCTGCATCATGATCCAGTATCATATAATCGTAATGATAATCAAATTGAAATTTCTGATACACATGCAGCGAAACAGTTGAAATATGTTGTCACTGCAATTGAAGTTTTTGAGCAATATGCTAGAAGCTGTGATATTAAGCTTGAGCATTTTCATTTAACTATTGATAGTAATCTTGCAGATGAATCAGGTCAGAAATATGGTTTAGGTTCAAGTGCTGCAGTATTAGTATCTGTAGTTAAAGCACTCAATAAATTTTATGATATGCAGTTATCTAATTTATATATCTATAAATTAGCTGTTATTGCAAATATGAAATTACAAAGTTTAAGTTCTTGTGGTGATATAGCTGTTAGTGTTTACAGTGGTTGGTTAGCCTATAGTACCTTTGATCATGATTGGGTGAAGCAACAAATGGAAGAAGGCCATGTAAGTGATGTTCTAGAAAAGAACTGGCCTGGCTTGCATATTGAGCCTTTACAAGCACCTGAAAATATGGAAGTTATTATCGGATGGACAGGATCTCCAGCATCTTCACCACATTTAGTTAGTGAAGTGAAACGTTTAAAATCAGATCCAGCATTTTACGGTGATTTTATTGAGCAATCACATTTGTGTGTTGAACAATTAATCAATGCCTTTAAGATGAATAATATTAAAGGTGTTCAGAAAATGATTCGCCAAAATCGTAAAGTGATACGTAAAATGGATGATGCAGCATCTGTAGATATCGAAACAAATAAATTAAAACGGTTATGTGATATTGCAGAAGCCCATGGTGGCGCAGCTAAAACGTCTGGTGCAGGTGGCGGCGATTGCGGCATAGCGATTATTGATACGAACGTTGATAAACACAAAATATATGAAGCATGGGCGCATGATGGCATTAAACCGTTACCTTTCAAAATATATCATGGACAGTAAATCAGATGTGACAACCTTTTGAATTTAATGAAGAGGTTGTTTTTCTTTTTGAAATATAATGTAATAATGTGATGATGTGTCTAAAGAGAACAGCTTGAAATTTTCTCTCAATAGAGTAAAATAAATAGAGTTAAATATGAATGCGAAGTAAAGGTGGGTGACACAATGAAAAACAAATTTTTAATTTGTGATGAATGTCAGGCAGTTAATATGAAGTCGCTAAAGAAAAAATTAGAAAAACTTGATCCAGATGCAGAGATTGAGATTGGATGCCAGTCATATTGTGGCCCAGGCCGACGAAAAACCTTTGCATTTGTTAATAATAGACCGTTAGCAGCATTGACAGAAGACGAATTGATGGAGAAAGTGGTAAAACAATTAAAAAAACCACGTAACCCTGAAGAAGAAGAACGCTTGAGAAAACGTAATGAAGAACGTAAACGACGTAAAGAAGAGCAAGATCGAAAACTAAAAGAAAAATTAGAACAACGCAAAGCTGCAAAATAAACAATTTGGAACATAAATACAAAGTATTAAAATTGTAATGTTAAAATCTTTTCTTCGGTATGATTTTTACAATATAATTTGAAGTGATTAAAACTGATGCTTCTATAAATAACGTATATTGCGTCATGTTATCATTATTATACATAAGGCACCTCGTTCATTTAGTTTAGTAGTATTTATTAAATGATACGAAACTGCCTTATTTTTTTAGCATTTAAAGGTGAAATTACATGTTAATACGTAGTATTGAATAAAAAATCAGCACTCAGATTGAGTTGAATTCAATTCATCTGAGTGCCATTTTTCTGGGATTTATGTTCCAGTCTGTTTTTATTATAAATTAAATAAATCATTGAATGCTTCTGTCATTGTTGGATGAGTATAAATATTATCTCTTAATACTTGATAAGGTATGTGTTGATCCATAGCTAATTTAATAAGGTTAATCATTTCTTCAGATTCCTTACCGTATAACGTTGCGCCTAAAATTTCATTTGTGTCCTTATTAATGACTACTTTAAACAAGCCGCGAGGATCATTATTAATTTTATGACGAGGAATGTTATTAACGGCTAGCTTGTTTTCCAAATAGTTATAATGACGTGCCTCTGCTTGAGCAGCAGTTAAACCAACTCGAGATAGTGGCGGATCAATAAATACGGTATAAGGAATTTGTCCACGATTTTCTGTTGTTCTATCCTTATTACCAAATAGTTTAGCTTTCAATATTCTAAAGTCATCTAGAGAAATATACGTAAATTGTAGTCCACCCTTTACATCTCCAGCAGCATATATATGCGGTACTGTAGTTTGTAGATGTGGATTCACTTTGATAGCACCATGTTCTTCTAATTCAATATCTGTATTTTCAAGGGTTAAATCTGTATTCGGAATACGGCCAGTAGCTAGAAGAACGGCATCAGCTACAAAATCTTCTTGAGATGTTTTCACTATTGTATGATCATTACTATCAATAAATTCAAATGTTTCAACATCGGTATGAATCTCGACGCCTTTATTTTCTAAATCATGGATGATAAGTTCAGCAATTTCACGATCTTCATTTGGGATGAGTGTTTGACTAGATTCAAGCACAGAGACATGTGTTCCTAAGTTAGCGAATAGTGAAGCAAATTCAAGTGCGATGTATCCACCGCCAACAATGACTAACTGTTGAGGTTGCGTAGCGAGATTTTGAATGCCAGTAGAGTCATATAATCGCGTGGCACGATCTACACCTTTAATATTCGGAATACGCACTTTTGCACCTGTGTTAATAACAATATCTGTTGCACTAATGGTACGCTCAACTTGTCCTTGAGCATTAATTAAATTAACTTCAGTATTAGATTTGAACGTAGCTTTATAGTCCAAAACATCAATATGCGTATCATTTGCTAAATTTCCATAATTTTTCTTATTTAATGCTGATACGACTTCATTTTTTCTTGCAAAAGCATCAGCAAATGAACGGTTATGAAGTCCATCATGAATGAGTGTCTTTGTAGGAATACAACCAATGTTGAAAGATAGTATCTACTTCCGTACAAAATTAATAGAATTCAATATCTTTAATCTTCATCGAATTGCTAGCTTTACCGCGTTTTAACTTAGTGTACTCTATATTAATAGCTTTTATAGACATTTGTATAAAGTCAGCTTTATCTTCTAATGTGAATATATCCCAAGATTTTAATAGCACATTCTTAATTTCTTTGATTTTACCAATATCAAACTCTTTTACATCAACTTGCTTTCTTTGTTTTTCGTATTCTTCTATCATCTCATCAGTTTCTTTTATTAATTCGAACAACTCATTTTCTTGCATCATACCACTAGCGTATAATTTATGGTATCTTTTCCGTTGTTCCATAACTTTAGACAAATCGATAGTTACATGTGATTGCTTTTCTTTTTCTTGTGTCTCATATTGTTTTAAATCTATTTTAGATAAGTGATCTTTAAAAACACGTAATGTTTCTGTTTCTGTAATATGATGTGGTTTCATTCCTTTTGTAATTTTGCAGTTGTTACAGTAATACGTTTTATAAACAATAGTATCATTTTTACGCTTTCTTTTTTGTGAATTTAACGTTAGAGCGTAACCACAATTAGGACAAATTAACTTACCTCTAAAAACAGATGTATGCGCTACTACTTTAGTATTCGTGTGCTTGTCTAATCTATCTATTATTGTGTTGTACATTTCATCTGTTATGATAGGCTCGTGACTATCTTCGATATAGATTTCTCCCCACTGATAATGGCCGCGTGTGACCGGGTTTCTAAGTGCGTGCATCAACATGCGTGTAGTCCATTCTTCATTACCATTTGGCGGCTTTACATCTGAATTGTTGTATAAACGTGCTATATGTGCAATGCTATAACCTTTTTTAACTTTGTTATAAACATCTAACACAACATCTTTGTACTGATTAGGTATATAAGTGTTGTTTACGCGATCATAGTAGAATGGGGGAGCTGTTAATATCATACCTTTTTTAATTGCTGCACGTTTTCCCATTAAAGAGCGCTCTCTAATTGTCTCACGCTCCCACTCGGCCATAGCGCCGACTAACGTTACAAACAGCCGACCTATTGCTGTTGTTGTGTCGTATACCTCAGTAGCGCTTCTAAAAGCAACATTGTTATTCTCGAATACTTCCAACAAGTCCAAAAGGTCGCGCACTGAACGTGTCAATCTATCTAACTTATAAACTAATACCAAATCAAATTCGCTTATATCATCTAACAAACGCGTCAATTCCGGTCTATCTCTTTTAGCTCCCGAAAATCCAGCATCTACATAAACGTCTTTAACTGTCCAATCGTTTATATCGCAAAATGAACGCAATTTACGTTCTTGTTCGTCTATAGAATGGCCTTTTTCTCTTTGCTCTAATGTACTTACTCTTGTGTAAATCGCTACTTTCATTGTTTCATCTCCTAAAAAAGGTAAAAAAATAATAAGGGTAGGTGGGCTACCCTAAAATTATAATTCTTGAATTACTACCTATAATGTCATATAATAAAGTCAAGATAACTCGAGAAGGATTAACGCTGGGTCCCAAAATGGGGTAGGTGCAGAAGCACTGAGCATTCCTATGTGCCTGGGGTTATCTTTTTTTATTTCTCAAACTATCGACAAATTTTGTTGGATTCTTTTTTATTTCACTAACAATAAATTCAATAAATTGTTGAGAATAAGTGAAAGATTCTTGTTTTCCTATTGTGTGTTTATATGCGTATTTTTCCTCGTTTTTTATGTCATAAAAATCAATTATCAAATTTAGTACATATTGATTGAAGCCCTTAGAATAATCCATATTTATATTTTTCTTTTTAAGCCTTTCGTTCACCGCTGTTATTACATTTTTAAAAGAATATTTATGTGTATCTGATGGGTCTTTATACTCTTTAATAAAATCAACTTTATTATCTGAGTTTTTATGAACAGCTACCGTGAAATCAGCATTTTCTGACCTTTTCGTTATATACAAGTTTTGCTTAATACCAATCGAAAACTTATCAGAATTATACTCTTTACTTAATACGTCTACCTCATTAGACTCTTTAATTAATTTTTCTGCTATTTCTGGTGGATATTTCAACTTTATTTGTTCGTTAGATAAAGGTTCGTAACTAGCAGAAATAGTTAAAAAATTTTGAGAAATATTTTCAGAAACATCTTGGCTATGAAATCTCATAGTCTCATTAATATAATTCATTACACACGCTTGGAATAATGGGGCATACTTGATCTCATATTCCTGGGTTATAAAATGAGTACTAATATTTCTCAAATCGACAATTTTTTCTAAATTTAATCTTATTCTAGTATTATAATCGGGATAAATTAATTTAATAGCGTTATTTAAACTGATTGTTCTATCAGGGTTGTCTTCGTAATAAATATTTTCTCCACGATTCAATAATTCTGCTTTTAACATCAATTCCCAGGCGTTACAAATAAAAAATGAAAAGCCTTCGATTCTATACTTAATAGTTGGTTTATTATATATTTCTAAACCTAAAATAAAAGACTCGATGCTTTTATCAACCAATTGTTTACTTAAGTTTTCCATCCCTCAACCTCCTTTGCTTAAATAATCTTCGTCTTCATCTACTTTACTCTCAATAATTTTAAGCACCTTTCTTACTTTATAAGATGTAATATCTTTAGGTAAAGAATAGGTGAAGTAATTATTTTTATTCGTTTTAACTTCGTAAACAATTTCATTTGATTTTATTTTGCAATTTAAAATTATCAATCATTGTCTCCTTAAAATAGATAAATTCAATACACCTCATACAACCTAAAAACCCTCAACGGCTCAAACGTAATTGAGTAATCGCCGTAGTGAGTTTTAATAACCGTATTCTGCTCTCATTATGTGGTTATACTCTTTTAGTTGTTCACCGAGCATTTCATCAAGAAATGACATATAAGTTTCCATGTGCCTATGCTCGAATATAGATATGTGATTTTCTAAACCACTGTCCATGTGTTCGTCAAAGATATCGAGTGCGACCTTTGCTGCTTGATAACTTATTTTGAATAAATCAGCAGCATCATCAACAGTTAATACATTACGATATTTGTATCTTATATTAAGTGGAAATAAGAGGCATGAGGCAAACGAGTTGGCTTCATACTCTTCTAAATAAGTACGTTGAGAATCTTGGAATATAGGTGTTTTCTTATAGCTCATACCATCATGTTCCATAATGTAGTGTCCATATTCATGTGCTAATGTAAAACGTAATCTTCTATGATATACATCATCATTGTAAATAATGGCAAACTTGTTTCCTTTTTTAATATGAAAAGCCTCATCAGAACCACCATATGTTTGTAATTCATTTAAAGTGTATCCAGTCATATTACAAAAATCTTCAAAAGTAAATAATTCCACATTACTATCATTCTCTATTATTTCTTTAATAGGTAAAGGGAATTCATCTATATAATTAGTTTCAATTAATGCACTTACAGCTCGTGCTGCTTTTAAAAATGAATTTTGATATACAAAATGCAAAATAAAATCCCCTTTATTTGTCTTTAGTGTATTCGTCCCAATTATCGAAGAAAGTTTCAAACATTTTTAATGCTTTTTCTCTATCTTCTTTTGTCATATTCTTAACTCCACGATGCATGATACGAATTTCTTCATCTTCTTGTTCGCCAGCATATTCATCTTTTTCTCTACCTAATAAATAGTCAACAGATACATCGAAGTAGTCGGCTATTATTGTTAAGCCACGAGAACTGGGAGCAGATTTTTTCCAGCGAGCAATTGATCCATTTGATAGATTGAGTTTTCTTTCTAATTCAGCTATAGACATACCTTTATTATTAGCTAAATATTGAATTCTTTGAAAAGTATTCATTGCATTATTCTCCTGTTCTAAACCAAAATAGAAAAAAATCTAAATAATAGTTGACATATAGATTTAAATCTAATATACTTTGGTTACGCTATTGATTTAGCCAAAAACCAAAACGGATAACACAACGTTGAGGAACGGTAGTGTTTTAATCGAATTAATGTAAACAAACGTCTTGGAGAAAGGCTTATTTAACTATGCTTATATATTAGCTTAAAACTTAAATTAAATCAATAGTTAGATTTAAAAAATAGAAAAAAGTCTAAAAGGAAGTGAAACCTATGGCAACAACAGAATTCGGCATGAAAGTAAGAATGGAATTACTTAAACGTAACATCACGAATAAACAACTTGCAGACATGTTAGGTATTTCAAGTGCTTACTTATCAGACATCTTGCGTGGACGCAGAGATGCATTTGAACAAAAGAAACGTATTGCAAAAATCTTAGAAATAAAAGAAGAGGTGAAGAATTAATGAATGAAATTCAGCAACTATTTAATTTAAAGCGAAATGAAGATGGAACGGTTGCGGTAAGTGGTCGTGAATTACACAAAGGATTAGAAATAGAAACTCAATACACTAAATGGATTAATCGAATGATTGATTACGGTTTTGAAGAAAATATCGATTTTATAACTATTAGTCAAAAAAGACTAACAGCTCAAGGTAATCAAACAACATTCACAGACCACATCATGACACTCGACATGGCAAAAGAAATTTCAATGATACAACGTAGCGAAATAGGAAGAAAAATCAGAGGTTACTTCATCAAAGTAGAAAGACAACATAATGAGTTAGCCAGTGCATATGGAATTACTTCATTAGATGATATGAACCAACTCATTGAACAGTTAGTAAGCGACAAACTGGATTACTTAATTTCAACAGGACAAGTGAGTAATCAAAAATTAGAAGAATTAAACAATAAATTCGAGGGAGAATACGTAACTCCACAAGATATAGACGCAATCAAATTTGCTATCAAGTCTAAAGCTGAACAAATTCTAGGTAAAGCTGGTATTCAAGTAACGATAGACGAATTCTTAATCGGAGATGTATATGAACAAGCATTAGCAAACAAAAAAGCCAAAGAAGAATACAGACATCAATTAGGAAAAGTTAAGTCAAAATTGCTAGTTCAGTCTAAAAAACATCTAGGTATGAAAGGTAACGCAGCTAACAATCTTATCAAACGTAAAGATGTAGACTTAGTCATTCAATTTATTAAAGACGTTAGACCGTCGGCAATTGAACTATAACCCACAATCGAACAAACAACTTAAAAGGAGGAATGACAAATGCAAGAATCGCAAAAACGTTTAAACAAAATTTTAGAAGCTATCAATGGCATGCCCAAATATGAATGGGACAGAATTGTGCAAGAAGTTGAAAAAGTATACAGCCATAAGACCGTCAAGGTGGAGCTTGACAGTCATAGCTGTGAAGTAATCAAGAAATTACTTAGTTAGAACTTGGATGAAACTAGGGTGAATAAAGTAGTCAATGCCGTTATATCCAATGTGCATTTGATTGTAATCGAACATTTTATGACCTACTTCTTTGTACCACAAATTAGCATCAGTATAGCTATTATCGATTACTACATTCTCAGACTCTGATAGATTTACCCATTCACCAAGTAAACAAGCGTAAATATGTTTAGACATAAATATCACCTCCTAATAAGGAGTATAGCAGAAAGGAGTGTATGAATTGCTAATAGATATCAATAAAGTAACGGTTGGTAAACGTATCAGAAAAGATTATGGAGATATAGCTTCACTTGCAGATGATATTCAAGACAGAGGGCTAATTAACCCACCAGTCGTTACACCCGATTACGAATTAATTGCAGGTGAACGAAGATTAGAAGCTATGAAAAAACTTGATTACAAGCAGATAGAAGTAAGAGTGATGTCAGTAGAAGACCAAGAGCATCAACTGAAAATTGAAATAAGTGAAAATGAGGAACGTAAAGAGTTTACTTACTCAGAAAAAATGGATTATGCCAAACAACTAGAAAGAATTGAAGCAAAGAAAGCCAAAGACAGAATGGCGGTTAAAAAACAAGGTAAGGTCCTTGGTCCTGACCTAAAAAAAGGAAAACAAACTAGAGATATCGTTGGAAAGGCTTCAGGTTTCGGTAGTGGTCGAACATACGACAGAGCTAAATACATCTATGAAAATGCTGACGAAGAAACTATCAAAGAAGTTGACGAAGGCAAAAAAAGCATTCGTAAAGCGCATGATGAACTGCGCGCTAAAGAAAAAGTGAAAGAGGTGGATAAAGTGGAAACGCCTGTCAAAGAAAAACCTCAAACACAAGTTATTGATCGAAGAGAACGAATGAACGCAGAAGTTGAAGCCATGAGTGAAGCAGAAACGAACTTAGCTTTGTCTGAAGCTGCTGCTGCAAACATAGTTAATGTTTGTTCCAACTTACTTTATGCAGTAGATAACATTGAAGATTTGGAGTTGACTTTAAACTTCTTAAAATCAAGAGACACTGAAGAATTATCGAAAGTTGTTAAAGCTTCTAAAGCATTAAACAAAATTATAGAAAAAGGAGATTTTATAAATGTATAACCAACAATTACCAGTACACAGATTACAAACGGATATGAGTTACCAATCGCCAGTGCAAGAAAGACAAGTGAAAAAGATAGTTAAGAATTTCGACCCTAAGAAACTTCACACAATTGTAGTAAGCAAAAGAAAAGACGGGTCACTTTACATTATCGACGGACAACACAGAGTTGAAGCCTTAAAAGAATTAAACATCTTGTTCATAGAAGCAACTGTACACGAAAATTTATCTGTCGAAGAAGAAGCTGAAATGTATTACGGCGTTAATGATAGACCATCAAAAAATGCAAACCAAAAAGGTAAATCGAGACTACGTTTTAAAGAACCAGTAGCTGTCGCAATAGATGAAACAGTAAGAAGCGTTGGATTAAATGTTGATTATGAGAAAAACGCGCCATCAAAAGGATATATCAAAGCTTATGAAGCTCTTCAATCTATATATAAAAACCATGGTGCTAACCATTTAGGTTTAGTTTTAGAAATAATTAAAGATTCTTTTGGAGATGACACTAGAAACTATCAATCATTCATTTTAAGAGGGTTCTCAAAATTACTAACAGTATATTTGAATGAAATAGATCTAAATATTTTAGTTACAAGACTACAAAAAATAGGATACGAAGGATTCATATTAGAAATTAATAAAAAACAGGGCGGATTCAAGACAAAAAAAGAATGCCTACCATTCGTAGTGGCAGACATTTATAACAAGGGTCGTCGTCAAAATAATCAAATAGACAAAATGAAATTGCATATTTAATAACACCCTAATTATACCACACGAGGTGGTTCTGAGCCACCTCTAACAACCGAACAAACAACTTAAGGAGGAAATGGAATGCAAGAAAACTTATTAAGAATTAATCCAAATGAAATGTATTTAACAATTGATTATTTGTTAAAACAAATTCAAAAAAATCCAGACCCACAGTTGATTGAGGCAACTGCGAATCTGGTGGATGCGTATAGAAACATCACTGATTAATTCGGAAAGAAATCAGTTCCAACATTATTAGTTGTATTGATATTGAAATAAATGACTTTGTTTAAATCAATAACTCTGTCCTTAGGTTCTAAAACGTGAATATAATCATTTCCAGTATGGTCGGTAGCCAATTTTCTGATTAATATTTTTTCGTTATTTACTAATTTTAGAGTTAGAGAATCAATATTTTCAATATCTAAATAACTAGTAATTAAGTTTCGATTCATAATACGCACCTCCCTTCATAAAGGGATAACAACATTATACACGAAAGGAACTAATAAATTGCTAGCACTACTGATTATCGTATTCATCACATGCGTGACCGTACAATACAAACTTAATTAACGAAAGGGAGAGAAGTAATGCCACCACATATTCAACAAATGTTATTCGATTTCGCTCTTGAGCGAGGATATATACAAAAAATTATAGAAATGGAGCAAAAACATGAGTCAAGAAATGATTGATTACTGGGCCACTTTTATGTATGAACGCGTTGGTAAAAAAATACTAGAAAAGGAGGGGTTGAAATGAGAAGTTTAACAATCGCTTTAATCACATTCGTACTTATTTCAATTATAACAATGGTCATTTTTGAAATTTACTTTACGACGGGGTTAGTCGTAAGTGCAGCAACAGCGACAGCAGTCTATTGGTTCTATGAACACCATTTTTTCGATAAAAAAACTGCTACTTGCGCCAACAAGTAACAGTAAGTATTTAACAAAATATACAACTTAATTAAACCAAAATATACGGAGGTAGTCAAATATGACTGAAACAATAAAAACTAATCAACATTATTATACTAAAGATTTTTCAAGTTATGGAAACGATGAGGATAACTTTGTAGCAAATCAAGAATTGACAGTAACAATCACATTAAACGAATACAGAAAATTTATTGAAACAAAGGCTGTTAAAGATAAAGAGGAAGACACTTATAGACATAAATATTGGAAGGAAGAAGAAAAAAACAAAAAGTTAAAAGAAGAAAACATAAAACTTAAAAATAAAATTTATGAATTACAAAACGAAGAGGAAGACGAGCGTGAGGAGGATGTGGACAATGAGCAACTTATTTGAGCTATCAGCAGATTATAAACAAGTTTATGACCTCATATTAGAACAAGAAAACGAACTAATTTTAAAAGACACATTAGCGAGTATTAACGATGCTTTAGAAAATAAAGCAGATAGTTATGTTGCCATTATCAAATCATTAGAAGCAGACAATAAAGCAATTGATGAAGAAATCAAACGTTTGAGACAGCGTAAATCAGCGAACGAAAACGGTATTAAACGATTAAAAGCAAACTTACAACTGGCTATGGAAGAAACAGGCAAAGAGAAATTCAAAACAGCGTTAAATAGTTACAGCATAGCTAAGAACTCACCAAGTTTAGATGTGCAAGATGAAAGTTTAATTCCGAAACAATATTACGTAGAGCAAAAACCTAAACTAAACAAAACAGAATTGCTAAAAGCTGTCAAAGACGGACTTGAAATAAAAGGCGTCGAATTAAAACAAAATAGAAGTTTGAGGGTGCGATAAATGACTGAACAACTTAATTTATACCAAAAAATAGCAGACGTTAAAGCCAATATTGACGGATTTACCAAAGATACAAAAGGTTACAACTACTCATATGTTAGTGGTTCTCAAGTGTTACACAGAATTAGGAACAAGATGATTGAGCATAATTTACTTCTAGTACCAAAAACATCAGATGAAAATTATAAACAAATTGAAGTAACTAGATTTAACAAAAAAGCTTCACGCGAAGTTACAACATCAGAATTTGTTGTAGAAATGAAGTTAACTTATTTATGGATTAATGCAGACAAGCCGGAAGAACAACTTGAAGTAAGTTTCTATTCTGTAGGCCAACAAGATGATGTATCAAAAGCGCATGGCACAGCACTAACATACGCAGAACGTTATTTCTTAATGAAATTCTTCAACATTCCAACCGACGAAGATGACGCAGACGCAAAACAAAAACAAGAAAAATACAACAAAGCTAGTAGCAATACAATAGGCGTTTTAAAACAAGAAGTATATCAGTTTGTCGCTTTAATGAAGTCGCTAGGAAAAGAAGTCACACAGCAACAAGCCGAAAAAACATTCGGAATACAAGAATATGCGTCTATGACAGAACAACAAGCAGCAAACACAATTAATAAAATTCAAACTATGGCTAAAAAATATAAGGAGAATGAACAATGAACACAGTAAATTTATTAGGTAATTTGGTAGCAGACCCAGAATTAAGAGGACAAAAAAACAACGTAGCTAACTTTAGAATTGCAGTACAACGACCATTTAAAAACAAGCAAACAGACGAGTATGAAACAGACTTCATCACTTGTGTTGCTTTTGGTAAAACAGCAGAAATTATCGCTAACAACTTTAAAAAAGGTAACAAAATTGGTGTAACTGGATCAATTCAAACAGGCAGTTACGAAAAAGACGGACAACGTGTGTACACAACTGATGTAGCAGTCAACCAAGTTACGTTTGTAGAACGTAAGAATAGCAATGCTCAATCAAACAACCAACCACAACAAAGTGGAAAAGCGCAAAGTGATAACAACCCATTTGACAATGGTTTAGAAGAATTTTCAGATCTTCCGTTTTGATTGGAATGGTGTAAATGCCGATTATAAAATCTTACATCTCTCAAGACGACGGCACAACAAAACCTCGGAATGGACAGTTTTAATGAGAAATACAAATTACATGACAGCTGGGTGGATATAGACGAACGACTAAACAGAATGCTGAAAGGAGAAAAAGGTGAATAAATTATTAATTGATGATTACCCCATACAAGTATTGCCGAAATTAGCAGTCGAAATTGGTTTGAATGAAGCAATCATACTACAACAAATGCATTATTGGTTGAATACTTCTAATCATAAATACGATGGCAAAAAGTGGATTTACAATTCATATCCGGAATGGCAAAAACAATTTCCTTTTTGGTCATTAATTACTATTAAAAGAGCCATCTATAGTTTAGAAAAACAAGGTTTATTGCATATAGGCAACTATAACAAAGCGAAGTTCGACAAAACTAAATGGTACAGCATTAATTATCAGACTATAGAAAGTATGATACGACCATCGTATCAAAATGATACGACGAGCGTATCAAAAAGAGACGATGGAGTGTATCAAAATGATACGACCAATACCAGAGACTACACAGAGACTTCTTCAGAGACTACTACAACTAATAGCGCAACTGACGTTACGCATGAGCGTTTTGAGGAATGGTGGAAACTTTACGACAAGAAGAAAGATAAGAAATTAACGTTTTCTAAATTTAAGAGTTGTCTTAAAAAGCATTCCTTCGAACAGATCATGCAAGGGACTAGAGAATATATAAAAACCATTAAAGATAAACAATATCAGAAATACCCCAAAACATTTCTTACTAATGAAAGCTATATGAATGACTATAGCGAAGAAATGCCACAAGAAACTAGCAATCAATACACTGACGCATTTGAACGTGCTGCACATTCACAAAATATGGAAAATCTACCGTTTTAAAGGAGTGATGAGATGGAGGCTTTCCAGAAACTAGCAAAACAAGCAGGTTTTAGAAATAAGATAGTTAAACAAGAATTTGGATTACATTGCAATGATTGTGGTCGTAAGTATGATTACTATGAATTCGATAACGGACAAGTAGTCAAAGACGGTTGCGACTGCGACATGATTGCGCTAGCTAAAGTATCTACCGAAAACTATCACAAGAAACAACGTAAATCTAAAGCAGAAAAGATATTTAAACAATCGATAATTAACGAAAATTTAGCACAAGTGACATTTGAGAACTACGAACCTACATCAGAAAAGTTAAAGTATGCTAAAGGTTTGTGCGAAAGGTATGCCCGTAATTTCACATTATACAATAAACAATCACTATTGATACAAGGTTCATTCGGCACAGGAAAATCGCATTTATCAATGAGCATTGTCAAAGAAGTAAAGGCGAGAGGTTATACAGTTCTTTATATGAACGTCCCTCAGCTCATATCAACAATTAAAAATACCTACAACAACAGAAACGGTATGACTGAACAGGAGTTAGCACAAATCATTAGCGATGTGGATCTAATGGTATTTGATGACTTCGGTATTAACATGAATGAGTTTGCCACAAGCAAGATGTTCGAGTTAGTCGAAAGTAGAGTTGGCAAACACAATATATTTACAACTAACTTAGATGAAAAAGAAATGACTAGAAATAAAGATATGCAGCGTATATTCAGTAGAATTATGAGCAATACAACGCTAATCAAAATGGATGGTCAAGATTATAGAACAAGGGGGCTTAAATTTTGATCACATTAGAAGAAATCAAACAAAATCTTGAGTGTTCTGATGTGTACGCTCATAAAATCACAGAATACGCACAGGGCGACGAAAAAGTTTTAGAGGACATATACTACCAAAAACTTGCTGAACGTCGAGTAAGGGAGGCCGTGGTTGAATATGGGTATTAGAGAAAACCAACCGAAAGCTTATAACTTGTATGAGAGTGACGGTTGGAAGATGTTGAGAGTACTGCCAAGAGATGACGACACGTTTTATTTGGCTAACTTGGGCGGAATGCAAAAAAATAAATTTAAAGAATATGTAACTAAAGACGAATTAGCGAAGATAAAACGTAAATATAAATTATTTAGAAAAGACGAATTACAGCAACAGACTACAATTGATGATTATTTATTTTGAGGTGGGACATGCAATTAGAAATTAAATTTAACGACGTGTTTGAGGCACCTATTGGCTCGCCTCGTCCGCGTTTTCGCAAATCAGGTAAATTTGTTCAAACATACATGCCAGCAGCTTATACAAAGCATAAAGAGTATATAAAAGAGCAAATGCCTAAATTGATGATAGAAAGTAAATTAAAAGTATCTCTATTATTTTGCTTTGAACCTCCTAAAAGTTGGAGCAAAAGAAAAAAACAACGGCAATAGGACAGTATAAGCACACTAAGCCAGATATAGACAATTTGATTAAAACGGTATTAGACGCTGCTAACAGCCATTTATGGAAAGATGACAATCAAATTGTGGAAATACATAGTTTGAAAAAATTTGCAGAACAAGCAAAAGTCATAATGAGTTTGGAGGAAGTCGAATGAAAGCATTAGACTTAATCGAAGAATTACAAGATGCAATGGAGCACTACGGCGACTTTGATGTGAAAACAGAACGAAACGAAGACATAGAGTTAAAACACATTTATTCGTTTCAGCCGGAAGCAACAGCAGTCATCAACGTCAAGGGCCGTATGCCAATGGTTAACCTAAACGGTAAACGTTACAGATTATGTGACGTATATAAATACTTTGACGTGTCAGATAGCACGGTTAGAAAGCGATATAAACAAGGTTTGAGAGGCGCGGAACTGATTTACGGCAAAGGACGCTACTTTTTCGAGGGAGATAACTAATAATGGTGCAAATATATGAAAGAAATGAGGGTTCTCTATCCTCAAGACAGTTGTATTTAATACAACAAGCAGAGCGTAGACACGAACGTATGTTGATGTTGAAACGTAAAGAGCAGCGAGCAGAAAAAGAGAGACGCAGCAAAGAGTTGGTGAAGCATTATAAAGTTAAAAGTGAGTGGTTCGACCACTTATGTAAGAATAACTTGTTAGCAAAACTAAAAACTGACCTATATGGCAGAGATCAAAGGGGTTAAAACATATGACTAGTATTAAAGAGTTAAATATTGGCGACTATATCATGTTCAGAAGAGACAACGACAATAACAGTTATCCGGGAGAGGTTTTACTAAAAGGGCATATGACAGGACAAGATACATTTAAGACATTTGCACGTGTCAAAGTAGGTAACTTAACAGAACCAGTAATGATAACTGATGACGACGATTTTACGGTTGTAGAGAAGACAGAGGATAACGTAAATAGTCCGTCACATTATAATTACGGCGATATAGAGGTTATAGACTATATAGAACAAGTCACAGCACATTACCCGTCTAATTTGGCTTATGACATAGGGAACGCAATCAAATATTTAAGTAGAGCGACGCACAAGAATGGTAAAGAAGATATCGCGAAAGCGCGTTGGTACGTGCAAAGAGTTTTTGAAAAATGGGAGGGTTAGAGAATGGTAAAGATTAAAACTAAAAAAGAAATGAAATTACCTGAGTTAATTAAATGGGGCTGGGAAAATAACGTTAGAGATAAAGTGTTTAGTAGTGATTGTGGTGGTCATGTTTATTTTAGGTTAAGTGCTCTACTTGAAGCAGCTGATGTTGGAGCATACGAAACTTTCGCTGTAGAAGTTGAGGAAGAAATTACGGAAGAAACAAAACTAGATACTGTATTAGAGATATATAATGATCTACATTCTCCAGGATCGATTTCTTCTGTTATTCAAAAAAATACTAGTATCAATAATATTATGGAATATAATCCGAGTTACTTTAACACTGCATGTTTATATTTAATCAATGAAGACATGACATTGACACTCATTTGGAAAGACGGGGAGTTGGTGAAGTAAATGACTAAACGTGAACAAATAGAACAAGCAATCATAAGTGCAAGTGCGTTTACTGGGGATGATACAGAAGAGTTGTTACAAGAGGTGGATAAAGTATATAAGAAAGCTAAAGTTTTTGATGAAATTAGAATGGAGGATAACGATAATGATTAATCAATTAACATTAGATCAATTAGTTAAACAAGTAGAACAATGGAGCATAGACAAAGATTTACACAACGGAAATCCAGACAGACAAGCATTGAAATTTTATGAAGAAGCAGGGGAAGTCGGCGCAGCATTATCGCGTGGCAATTTAGAGGCATTAAAAGACGGTATAGGCGATACGGTGGTTACGCTTATAATACTAGCCCAACAACATGATATGAGTTTACAGGAGTGTTTACAGTTTGCATACGATGAAATTAAAGGACGAAAAGGAAAAACAATCAACGGCACATTCATTAAAGAGTCAGACTTACAGTAAGAATATTTACGAAAGAGTGAAAGAGGTGCTTAGGAAGTGAAAAGATTTACAAAGCGTTTAGATAAGATTATGAATTATGCTTTTAAGATTATAATCCCTATGATGATAATGTTTTTAATTTGTTCATTCTTGTTTTATACAACATATAGTGTTGTGAGTTACTTTCACAAAGAAACATTTACAGGAACAATAACAGACAAATACACAAAACGAAATAATAGTGAAGATGATTTCTTTATTGTGCTTGATGACAAAAAAGTAATTATGAATACAGATATCACGATGAAAGCTAGATTTAACAGTGCAGATGTTCAAGCAGAATTGAATAAAGGCGATAAAGTAAGAGTTAAAACTATTGGCTACAGAATACCAATGTTAGATACTTTCCCAAAAATGTATGAAGTCAAAATATTAAAGGAGTAAGCGAGAAGTGACGCAATTTCTAATAACAGAGATAAAACACGGGCAAGAAACATTTGTCGATGTAACTAAGCCGCATGATAATGAGACGTACACACTTGTAGAGGCAGAGAGGGCAGAAGATGCGAGACGTAAGTATGAGGAGGGGTTGGATGATTAAACGTGTTTTAAAGATATGGTTTACTGTCGCAGTATATGAATTAGGTAAGTGGATAGGTAGAGAAATATATTATAGGTTAACTGCAAATGATGAGGTGGATATTGCGCAAAACGACTTTGCGAGAATAACAGATCAGTATGATTTGGATGAAATAAAGAAGGTGTTTATAGAATGATGTGGTTAGTCATAGCTATTATATTGTTAGTAATACTTGTATTCGGCTGCATGCTAGAACAAAAAGAGTTAAAGCACAAGATAGAGATGAAAGAATATGAAATTGAAGTGTTGAGAGATAAGTTAAAAAACGGAGGGTCATTATGATAGTTATTCAAAAGCATGACATCAAGAAGCTTGAAGACTACATAAAGAATATAGAGGAATACCGCAAAGAATTTCTGATGCGTGGATATGAGTTAATGGAAAACCACGAGCCGGAGAATATAGGAGCTGGCAAAAGTAATTTACCGGGAAATCCTATCGAAAGGGAAACAGTTAAGAAGTTAAGTGATAATAGATATGTAATGCTGCGTAACGTTGTAAAAGGTGTAGATAAGCTTATATTCGAAGCTGATGAAGACACTAAAGACTTAATACGGTTAAGATACTGGGAGTGTCCTATTGGATGTTACGAGTGGGAAGACATCGCTAACTACTTTGGTATTAGTAAAACGAGTGTATTAAGACGTAGAGATGCGATGATTAGTAGGTTGGCCGAGTTTATAGGATACGTATAGCGGACTTTTAGGGTATGTAAGTCCGGTTTGAAAAGGGTTATCATGGTATTGTGAACGAACCGCCGTAATAAGACGTTGTCTTATGGCGGAGACTTCCGTATAAGTAATCGGGTAGTAATTTTCCTATTGGAGGTAGTGCGCCTGGTTGCTTAACCGTCTACTCTATGAGTGGGCGGTATATAAACTATATGTTCGTCTCCTAACAAATTATGTTTTACTCCTATTAGGCTATCCGTGAGAAACACGGGTGGCTTTTTTAAATTTATAAAAGATAATATCGTGAGAGTTGGTGGTAAATGAAATGGGCAGAAGAACAGCATACGAAAAATTAGATATAGAAAGCAAGCTCGGATTAGTAGAGGGTTGGAAACGTGACGGATTAACTGACGAGCAGATAGCTAAGAATTTAGGTGTCGCTTATTCTACGCTAAGGACATGGACGCCGGACAAGTACCCAGCGTTTTCAGCAGCCTTAAAAAAGGGCAAAGAAGTCTCTGACTATGAATTAGAAAACGCACTTCATAAGAGAGCAACAGGCTACTACTACGAAGAAGAAACGGTCACTAATGCAGGTAAGGTTGTCAAAGTTAAGAAGTATGAACACGCTAACCCTACGTCGCTTATATTCGCACTTAAAAATAGATTGCCGCACAAATACAGAGACAAAACAGAGCATGACGTTAATACTATCCAGGCGGTAACATTTAAAGATGACATCGATTAGCTTATCTGAATTGATACCGAAGCATTTTCATGACTTGTGGCGAGCAACAAAGAATAAAGATGTATTGAATATAGTGGCTAAAGGCGGGCGCGGAAGTGGTAAGTCGTCAGATATATCTATTATCATTACTCAACTTATTATGCGTTATCCGATGAATGCGGTTGTAGTACGTAAAACAGATAACACGTTAGCTACATCAGTATTTGAACAAATTAAATGGGCGATTGAAGAACAAAAGGTGTCACATTTATTCAAAGTTAAAGTGTCGCCAATGGAAATCACATATATACCAAGAGGTAATCGAATTATTTTTAGAGGGGCGCAGAACCCCGAGCGTTTAAAATCGTTAAAAGATAGTCGATTTCCTTTTTCTATTATGTGGATAGAAGAATTGGGAGAGTTCAAGACTGAAGATGAAGTTACTACAATAACCAATTCGATGTTGCGTGGCGAGTTAGATAAAGGGTTGTTCTATAAATTTTATTTCTCATACAACCCGGCTAAAAGGAAACAACACTGGGCTAACAAAAAATATGAGACATCATTTCAACCGGACAATACATTTGTGCATCACTCAACTTACTTGAATAACCCATTTATATCCAAACAGTTTATACAAGAGGCCGAGAGTGCTAAGCAACGTAATGAGATGCGATATCGGTGGGAATACTTAGGCGAAGCAATTGGCAGTGGTGTTGTACCATTTAACAATCTACAGATAGAAAAGATACCAGATGATTTATACAATTCATTTGATAATATACGCAACGCAGTCGACTTTGGTTATGCGACTGATCCTTTAGCTTTTGTACGTTGGCACTACGACAAAAAGAAACGCATTATTTATGCTGTTGATGAAATTTACGGCGTGCAAATAAGCAATAGAGAGTTTGCAAACAAACTTAAAAGCAAAGGTTATCAATCAGACGAGATATTTGCAGATAGCGCAGAACCTAAGTCAATTGATGAACTTAAAAAAGAACATGGCATTAAGCATGTTAAAGGTGTTAAAAAAGGTGCTGACAGCGTTGAATACGGCGAGCAATGGCTCGATGACTTAGATGCTATTGTAATAGATCCTAATAGAACACCTAATATAGCCAGAGAATTTGAAAATATAGACTATGAGACAGATAAAGACGGCAATGTAAAGCCAAGATTAGAAGATAAAGACAACCACACTATAGATGCAACAAGATATGCGCTAGAGCGTGATATGAGACAAAGCAAGATATCAATTTTAAGGTAGGTGTTTACTATTATTCGATTTCCTTGGGATAAGACATATGGCGAAGAAATCGTCGAGCAATTGAAACCTAAAGAAGAAACGCAAGAAGAAATGATCGTCAGATTGATACTTAATCATCAAAGTAATATCGAACGTATCAGTACTGGCGAACGTTATTACAATAAACAGAATGACATATATAATCAATACCCTAAATTAGATTTAGACGGCAAATTAGATGTGGATAAGCCGGATTGGCGTATTACTACTAACTATCATCAAAACTTAGTAGATCAAAAGGTTGCGTACTTAGCTACTAAACCGGTTACCTATTCATGCGATGATAACAAAGCATTAGAAGCAATACACAGTGTGTTAGACAATAAATGGGATAACAAACTTATTGATGTCTTAACAGCAGCATCTAATAAAGGTGTTGACTGGATACAGCCATATATAGATGAAAATGGGGACTTCAAACTATTTAGAGTGCCAGCAGAACAAGCGATACCTATTTGGACAGATAAAGAACGCGACACATTACAAGCATTTATACGTGTGTTCGAGTTTAACAATGAAACAAAGGTAGAGTATTGGACAGCTGATGACGTTACTTACTATGTATATGACAACGACATGCTTATAAACGACTATTATTATGGCCAAGATAATAAGCAAACGCATTTCTCAACAGGAAGCTGGGAGCGTGTACCTTTTGTACCGTTCAAAAATAATCCGGAAGAGATGTCAGATATATGGATGTATAAGACGATTATTGACGCAATAGACAAACGATTGTCAGATACACAAAATATGTTTGATGAAAGTGCAGAGCTTATATATATCTTAAAAGGTTATGAGGGCGAAGACTTAAAAGAGTTTATGCAAGGCCTTAAATACTATAAAGCTATAAACGTTGATAGTGAGGGTGGCGTTGAGACAATACAAGTTGAAGTGCCAGTAACAAGCACAAAAGAGTATTTGGACTTAATGCGCGCTAACTTGATTGAGTTTGGGCAAGGTGTTGACTTCCAAACAGATAAGTTTGGCTCTGCGCCTAGTGGCATAGCTTTGAAATTCTTATACGGCAATTTAGATTTAAAAGCAAACAAACTTAAGAACAAAGCAATCGTAGCTATACAAGAGTTGCTGCAATTTATTATCGATTTCTACAAACTGAAAGTGGACATCAAAGACATTAGCATTACATTCAACTTCAATAGAATGATGAATGACTTAGAGCAATCGCAAATAGGTGCTCAATCTCAATACTTATCTAAAGAGACAATCGTTACGCATCATCCGTGGGTAGACGACCCTAACGCTGAATTAGAACGCATTGAACATGAGCAAATGGAATACAACCAACAGCTACCCGACATAGACGACGGAGGTGCTGCAAATGGCGAGCAAGAACAGTCAGAACAAGAGCGATCCGAAGATAAACAACCAGAGTGATATAGACAATTATATCGATAAGCTTATCAGTCAATCTGAAAAAGAGATAGAAACGCTATTTGCTAAACGATTTAAAACGATTAAGCAAGAAATAGCTGATATGTTTGAAAAGTACCAATCTGATGACGTACATGTAACATGGACTGAATTTAATAAATATAACAGGCTCAACAAAGAACTTGACCGTATAGCGCAGATGTTAACTGATGATTATAGCCGAGTGGCTAAGACAATCAAACAAACACAACAAAACGCTTATATAGAAAAGTTCATGATGAGTCTTTATTTGTATGAAATGGCTAGTCAAACATCAATGCAATTCGATGTGCCCAATGCTCAAACAATACAAAGAGCTATCGAACAACCGATTGAATTTATTAAGTTAGTACCTACATTACAAAAACATCGTGATGAAGTATTGAAAAAGATACGATTACACATCACACAAGGCATCATAAGCGGCGAGGGCTACAGCAAGATAGCAAAAGCGTTACGTGATGACATAGGTATGACTAAAGCTCAATCGACGCGTGTCGCACGTACAGAAGCAGGACGTGTAATGTCACAAGCTGGACTAGACAGCGCAACGGTAGCACAAGAAAACGGGCTGCAAATGTACAAGTATTGGTATGCTACTAAAGATACACGCACAAGAGACACACACAGACATTTAGACGGTTCTAAAAAGAAAATAGATGAGCCGTTTAAATCAAGTGGCTGTGTAGGTCAAGCGCCTAAATTATTTGTAGGTGTAGCGAGTGCGAAAGAAAATATCAATTGTCGTTGTAAACTCATGTACTACATAAGCGAAGACGATTTACCAACAACAATGACGGTTAAAAAGGACAATAGAACTAAGCAAAACATACCATTTGTGCGCTATAGGCATTGGGAACGAATGAAAAGAGAACAAAGCAAGAAGAAAAACAAGAAGTAGTCACTACTCGACCTTAGCATGTCGTTAAACTGCTTCTTTTTATACAAAAATTCTTCGTGGCGTTGCACGTTAAAAACGTAAAAAGGAGTAGTTTAAATGGACTTATACGCACTATTAGGACAATTTAAAGACGGCGAGATTGATAAACAAAAAGTATTAGATGCTATCGACGAAAGCAAATCGGGAATGGTACCACGTTCACGTCTTAACGATAAGAACGCCGAGATTGAAGAGTTGAAAGCTGAATTATCAAATCGCGATGAGCAAATTGCCCAATTACAAGACTCTGTAAAAGATGACAGCGAGTTACAAAAAGAACTCGACGAATTAAAAAATAAGAACGCAGAGTGGCAAGATAAGTACAATCAATCACAACTGAATAACGCTGTTAAGTTAGCTGTTGCAAAAGATGCAAACGATGCTGACGATATTCTAGCATTCATCAATAAAGATGAACTGGAATTGCAAGAAGACGGCACTGTGAAAGGGTTAGACAAAGCGGTTGAAACGCTTAAAGAGTCTAAGCCTTATTTATTTGCCGAAACAAAAGCGGTAGGCAGAAAGCCGGAAGACGGCAACCCAATGCCTACAGGTATTACACCAGAACAATTTGAAAGTATGAACGTTGCGGAGCGTACAGAATTGTACATGAATGACCGTGAGACATACGACAAATTAGTAAATCAAAACTAATAATAGAAAGAGGTATATAACATGGCTCAAGGATTAACTAAATTAAGTACACAAATCGTACCAGAAGTACTAGCACCAATGATGCAAGCCGAATTAGACAAAAAAATGCGTTTTGCTTCATTTGCTGAAATCGACAACACATTAGTAGGACAACCTGGAGACACTTTAACATTCCCAGCATTTATCTACAGTGGAGATGCACAAGTTGTTGCAGAGGGAGAAAAAATCCCAACAGATCAACTAGAAACTAAAAAACGTGAAGCTAAAATTCGTAAAATCGCGAAAGGTACTTCTATTTCGGACGAAGCTTTATTGTCTGGATATGGAGACCCTCAAGGAGAACAAGTACGCCAACATGGTTTAGCTATTGCTAACAAAGTTGATAACGACGTATTAGACGCTTTAATGGGTGCAAAATTAACTGTATCTGCTGATATCACTAAATTAAACGGCTTACAATCAGCTATCGACAAATTCAATGATGAAGACTTAGAACCTATGGTTTTATTCGTAAACCCATTAGACTCTGGCAAATTACGTGGCGATGCTTCAACTAACTTCACACGTGCTACTGAATTAGGCGACGACATCATTGTTAAAGGTGCTTTTGGCGAAGCTTTAGGCGCTATCATCGTACGTTCTAACAAATTAGAACAAGGTACTGCAATTTTAGCTAAAAAAGGTGCTGTTAAATTAATCACTAAACGCGACTTTTTCTTAGAAACAGAACGCGACGCATCTACAAAAACAACTGCTTTATATAGCGACAAACACTATGTAGCTTACTTATATGATGAAGCTAAAGCGGTTAAAATCACTAAAGCTGCTGGTGGTTCAAGCTTGTAATAAAGGGAGTTGATTTAAGTGGCGTATATCGTAAAAGAATACTTTACTGATCATCAGGACAACGAGTATGAGTACAATGTAAACGACTTATACCCTAGACCTGGATTAAATGTATCTGATGAGCGATTAACTGAATTATCCACAACGAACAACCGAAGAAATATTGTAGCAATTGAGGATATAGATTTATCTACATTCACAGTTGTTGAGTTGAAAGAATATGCTAAGCAACGCAATGTCGAGGGTTACAGTGATATGAAAAAAGCAGAATTGGTTGAGGAGTTAGAGGGTGGTAAATAATGGATGCAAAAGACATCAAAATAATTAACCAATTACCACTTGAGGATGACTCAAAAGACGATGTTATTAATAAACTCATAGAGTTGTACAAAGATGTTGCAGAAGACTATTGCAATCAAGAGTTTTACGAGCCATATCCGGCTGGAGTTAAGAAGTTTATTGCAGAATGTATTAAAGCTGGCCAAACCGGCAATATATCAGCAAGAACAATGGGCACTGTAAGCTATACTTTTGTAACTGATTTACCAACTAGCACGTATGATTATTTAAAAAAATATAAAAAATTACGTTGGAGTGGTTATCATGTTTAATCCTTTTGACGAGTTCCCACATGCAATATCTATTGGTCATATCGAAAAAGTTGTAGATTATCCAATTGCAAAAGAGCGCTATGTGAGCGAAAGAATAATAAATGGATTTATGGACACACCTACAACGTCAGAACAACTAAAGTATCATCAAATGAGCCAAGAGTTCGATAGAAACTTATATGTACCATACAGCCAACCAATAACGACTAATAATTATTTTAAATATGAGGGCAGAGTATTTGGTATAGTAGGAGAACCTATCGACCAAGGTGGTCAACACGAGATTAATTTAATTCGGCTCAAAGAGTTGCCTTATGGCCAAAGTTAGATATGGCGCAGATACTTTAATCGTAGATTTAGATAGATTTCAAAAAGATATTGAGAAGTGGGTTAAAAAAGGTATAGCGAAAACAACGTTAAAAATATACAATACTGCTGTAGCATTGGCACCAGTTGATCAAGGATTTTTGAAAGAAAGCATTGACTTTGATTTCGAAAACGGTGGGTTAACTGGCGTTATTAATGTTGGAGCAAATTACGCTGTATATGTTGAATTTGGTACTGGTATATATGCAACTGGTCCCGGAGGTAGTAGAGCACACAAAATACCGTGGTCATATAAAGATGCTGACGGTAAGTGGCATACTACTAAAGGTCAAGCGCCACAGCCATTTTGGAACCCCGCAATAGACGCTGGACGTCGAACTTTTGAACAGTATTTTTCTTAGGAGTTGTTAAATATGTGGGTATCAGTTGAGCCCGAGCTTACAAATCAGTTATATAAACGATTGAAAGATAGCCCTATCATCAACAAATTAGTTGGCGATAGGGTTTTTGATGTTGTTCAAGACGAGGCTAGATACCCATATATTGTATTGGGAGAAAGTAACGTCACTAACAACGAAAGCAGCGCAATGATGCGCGAAACAGTTGGCATTGTGTTTCATGTGTATTCACAATATCCAACGCAATATGAAACAAAACTAATAATCAGTGCAATTGGACATGTGATAAACAGACCGATTGAGATTGATAATTACGAATTTAGATTTAGTCGTATTGATAGCCAAGCTGTGTTCCCGGATATAGACCGGTTCACGAAGCATGGAACAATACGACTTTTATTTAACTATAGACATAAAAAAATTAACGAAGAGGTGTAATAAATGGCTCAAAAAAGTTATTTAGCAGTTGTAAGACCAGCTGAAAGCGAATTAGATAAAGTTGACGCTTTATTGCTTGGCGACTTACAAGAGGGTGGCCATACTATCGAAAACGACCTTGCAGAAATTGTTAGAGGTGGTAAAACTGACTATTCTTCAAATGCAATGTCAGAAGAAGTTAAGTTAACAATCGGTAATGTGCCTGGAGACGCCGGCATTCAAGCAATGAAGCATGCTGTACAAAAAGGTGGCCAAGTACGTGTATGGCTTTATGAACGTAATAAACGCGAAGACGGTAAATATCATGGTGTCTTCGGTTATGCAATTCCAGAAAGTTACGAAATGTCATTCGATGACGAAGACAACAAAATTGAATTAACGTTAAAAATCAAATGGAACACTGCAGAGGGAACAGAAGAAAACCTACCACAAGAATGGTTCGAAGCAGCAGGCGCACCTACTGTCGAATACGAACACTTTGCTGAAAAAGTTGGCACATTCGAAGATCAAAAAGCAGCCAAAGCATCTAGTGGCGGTTCAAGTCTGTAACTTTATATTTATGGGGCTAGCGCCCCTATTTTTTTATACAAAATTTGAAAAGAGGTATTTATTTTGACTGAATTTAATCCGATTACAACATTAAAAATTAACGGCGAGGACGTAGAAGCTAAAGCGTTATTCGCATTTGACATTAAAGCTAAGAAATTTTCAGAAGAAACAAAAGGTAAAAACGGCGAAACGATTGTTACACCTGGTTTCAACATTATTTACAACGGTATTTTAGAACGTGATACAAACGCTATCGCAAATTTTTGGGAATGTGCTACAGCTTATTTAAGCAAAAACGCACCGTCTCGAGAAGATATCGAAAATGCATTAGCAGAAGTTATTTTAGAAAAAGAAGACACATTAGAGCTGTTACAAGGTGCTTTAAACGTATTGAATAATAGCGGTTTTTTCAAACAAAAATCGAAAATGTTCTGGATACAGATGAACAAAGCTCCTCAAATGGCGAAAGCGGAGGACAAAGAAACAACGAAAGCTGGCATCGAGTTCATGAAAGAGAACTACAAAGAAATCATGGGCGCAGAACCTTACTCGATTACGCAGAAATAAGACAACTAACATCTAGGTATGTTGGTTACATACCTAAAGACGAGTTAATGCTTATGACTCCCGCCGAATGGAAAGATTGGATTATCGGCGGTCAAGATAGATATTTAGATAAACGCGAGCTAACTATACAAATAGCTCAAGCGAACGGATTAGTACAAGCTAGTAAGTCACTAAAAAGAATGACTAAAGACATTGAAAGACAACGTTATGAGATTAGAGAGCCTGGCAGCTATGAACGTATCAAAAAAGCTAGACTTGAAGACGAAAAACGAAGACGTGAACTATTTAAAGCTGGTACTAGACGTTTCTTAGAACAACAAAGCAAAGGAGGTTAGCGAGTGGACTCGAGATTTATGGCCAAAATCATGGCTAACATTAGAGATTTTCAAAACAACGTGCGAAAAGCTCAAAGTTTAGCCAAAACCTCTATACCAGATGAAATAGAGACAGATGTTAAAGCTGATATATCGAAGTTTCAAAAAGCTTTGCAACGCGCTAAAGCCATGGCGATGAAGTGGCGTGAGCATAACGTTGACATTGACGGTAATGCTAGCCCTTTACGTCGTGTTATCGACGGTATAAAAGCAAAATTAGCTGGTATAAGAGAAAAGAATGTAAAGATTGACGGTAATAATAGTGGTCTAAAAAGAGCTATTGCATCGTCTAAAATTGCACTTGCTACTTTGTTTGACAAAACAGTCAGAGTTAATTTTGACACAAGAGGTTTGACAAGAGCACAAATACTTACTAGAGCATTAGGCCAATCGCTTGATGAATACGGCGATAAAATGGACGCTCTAGCAACTAAAATAAGAACATTTGGAACAATATTCGGTCAGCAAATTAAAGGCGTAATGATTGCAAGTGTGCAAGCACTTATCCCCGTTATCGCTGGACTAGTACCCGCACTCATGGCCGTATTAAACGCTGTTGGTGTATTAGGTGGCGGTGTTATCGGTTTAGCTGGTGCATTCTCTGTTGCTGGTTTAGGTGCTGTTGCAATGGCTGGAATGGGCATCAGTGCTATTAAAATGTTAAACGACGGCTTATTACAATCAACAGATGCGACAGACGCTTATAAGAAAAGTTTACAAGGCTTAAAAGATGAATGGACACAAATTATAAAGATGAATGCTGACTCTATTTTTGGCGCGATGTCATCGGCTATGAACGGTGTCCAAACAGCGTTAAAAAGTCTTACACCATTTTTAAGTGGTGTAGCTGATTTGGTTGATTTCAACGCTCAAAAGTTTGAAAAATGGGTTGCAACATCAAACACAGCTAAAAAAGCGTTTCAAGCGTTAAATACGGTAGGTGTTCAAATATTTGGAGATTTATTAAACGCTGCTGGACGCTTTGGCGACGGCTTAGTCAACATATTTACTCAATTTATGCCTTTATTCAAGTTTATGTCGCAAGGCTTACAGAATATGAGTATTTCGTTCCAAAAATGGGCTAACAGTGTTGCCGGACAAAATGCAATACAAAGCTTTATCGAATATACAAAAACGAATTTACCTAAAATAGGCCAAATATTCGCAAATGTGTTCATGGGTATTGGTAACCTTATGCACGCGTTTGCTGCAAATAGCGCCGGTATATTTGATTGGTTAGTTAAAATGACTAGTCAATTTAGAACATGGTCAGAACAAGTAGGCAAATCAGAGGGCTTTAAACAGTTTATACAATACGTACAGCAAAACGGACCAGTTATCATGAGTTTAATTGGTAACATCATTAGAATACTTGTCGCGTTTGGTACAGCAATGGCACCTATAGCTAGCGCTTTACTCAACTTCATCAATGGTTTAGCACAGTTTGTAGCTAAGTTGTTTGAAGCACATCCAGCAGTAGCCAAAATTATTGGTGTATTGATTATTTTAGGTGGTGCTATGTGGGCTTTAATGGCGCCAATCATAGCGATAGGTAGTTTGTTAAGCAACGTGTTTGGTATGACAATATTACAAGCTATAACGTCTATAGGTAGATTTATCGCAAGTAGTAGTCTAATAACTACAGTAGTCAATGTTTTAAAGGGTGCATTTGGTTTATTAATGACCCCTATTGCATCCGTTACTAGTTTGTTAGAGGGATTGGCTGCAACGTTTTCATTGATATTTAGCCCTATCGGCATGGTAGTTGCTGCAATTGCTGGACTAGTAACAGTAATTGTCTATTTATGGAAAACAAACGCTGATTTTAGAAATATGATCATCGAAGCTTGGAATGGCATAACTACAGCCATTTCTACAGCGATTTCAGCCGTAGTTGGCTGGTTAACACAACTTTGGAACTCAATAATGACAACGTTACAACCGATAATGCCTATCTTACAAGCATTAGGACAAATGTTTATGCAAATTTTAGGTGTTGCCGTTATGGGTGTTATCCAATTGTTAATTGTTGCTTTCCAAGCGTTATGGACAGCTATACAAGTGATATTCACGGCTATAGGAGCGGTTATATCAGCGGCAGTTCAATTGATTGTAGGTATTTTTACTGCATTCATTCAATTTTTATCTGGCGACTTTTCTGGTGCTTGGACTACTTTGTACAATACGATTTCTAATGTTTTAAATACGATTTGGAGTGCGATTGTATCAATTTTTAATCAGATATCTAGCTTTATTTTCAGTATTTTAAACAAAATTCTTGGTACTAATATCACAAGTTGGGGTCAGATATGGTCCGCTATAGTCGGTTTTGTCACTCGAATATGGTCATCTGTAACGAGTTGGTTTGGCCGCGTGGCTCAATCTGTTTGGCAAAAAATGGTGCAAGCGTATAATTACATCGTTAATACAGCTCGAAATTGGGTTATTTCAATCATTAGTGCAATGGTCAGATTTGTACAAGGTGTTGTAAATGGTTTCCACAGAGTTGTTGACTCTTGCCGAAACGGCATGCAAAATGCTTGGAATGCTATCAAAAATTTTGTTGGTAGATTTGTCAGTGTCGGTTTAGATTTAATGCGTGGTTTGGTCAACGGTATTAAAAGAGGTATGTCTTGGGTTGTTGATGCTGCTAGAAATGTAGCTTCTAGTGCTGTAAGTGCGGCAAAAAGAGCTTTAGGTATACATTCTCCGTCTCGTGTATTTAGAGGCCTTGGAGAATATGTATCACAAGGTTTAGGAATAGGTATTTTAACAGACCAAAACAAACCGATTAACGCAGTTCGTAATGTAGCTAAGAACCTTACTAATGCTTTCCAGCCTGATTTAAACACATCACTGTCATCAGACTTAACAGACGGCTTAGGAGGCTCTTTAAACGGCTCTGTAGACGCTCATATGTCTAAAGATGTGAGACACAGCTTACAAGAGAACAACAGACCTATCGTAAATGTAAATGTTAGAAATGAAAGTGATATACCAGCTATCAAATCTTACATTGAAGAAACAAATTCAAAAGCAGCTGTAATTAGTCAATTTTAGGAGGGTTGTTAATTGATAGCACATGATGTAGAAATAATTAAAGACAAAAATAAATATAAAATCAGTGACAACCCTTTTACTCAAAAAGCATTAGAGGTTGTTTCTTTTGATGTAGAGGGTGCTGGTTATTCAAGAGAGTTCGAAAAAATCGAGAGAGTAAACGGCCGCTTTTACAATTCAACTAACGAAGAATTAAAAAAAGTAAGTTTAAAAGTACGATACAAAGTATCTAAAATGGCTTATGCTTCTCATCTTAAAACCGGCTTGCAGAACTTGTTAAGCGGTCATTACTATTTACGTGAGTTAGCAACGCCTAACCCAGAAATTAAATTCGAAAGTTTGTTCAGCCATAAAACGCAAGATTTTGAGCTTGAATATGTTGACGGCAGACAAATATTTGTAGGGTTGGTCAATTCTATATCAATAGATACCACTAAATTAACTGGAGAAATAGACATAGAATTTGAAACAGTTGATTTACCATATTTTGAAAGTATCGCATATAGTACAGACCTTGAAAAAGACCCGAATATGGAAAAATGGGCAGTTCCTGACGATTTACCTTTCAATAAATCAGAAAGCGAAAGAAAATTTACATTTTATAACACAATGTACGACTTTGTCACTTACGACGGCGATGTACCTATTAACCAATTTAACCAAAAATCAATTGTTGAAATTAAAGTCGGCGAGAGAGTTAAGAAAACGCAAGAATTCACATTCTATACTGAACATAGTGACATAGCTCGAATTAAAGGTATAGAAATAAAACCGGGCGATGTTATTAAGTTTGACGGCTTACACACTTATAGAAATAACTTACGTATCGATAAGTACAACATCACACAACAGCAACCTGTTTTGTATCCTGGGAGTAACTATTTCAGAGCTAACGTACCAATGCAAAAAATCACATTCAAACACAAACTTTACTTTAGATAGGAGGAGAACCAATGCCAATATTATTAAAGAGTTTACAAGGTGTCGGGTATTCTCTCCCTGCAACATGTAAAGTGAATGAAAAAATAAACGAAGATAGCACGCTAGACATCGATATAATCGAAAACCGATACACATTTGACGCTGTTGGAGCTATAACAAAAATGTGGACGATAACTAATGTCGGTGGCGCAAACGATCATAGAGAATTTAGAATTGTAATGATAGATAAAACATCTATTGGACAAAAAGAAAAGTTGTCAATCAAAGCCAGATTAGTCGAGCTTGACGATTTAAACTGTTCTAGAATTTATGAGGTTTATAACGGTAGTTTTACCGGTCAAAGGTATTTCGACTTGGTTTTCAAAGGTACTGGCTATAAATACAAACTACATTCTAAAGTTAGTTCTTATAAATTTGAAAATCTAGGCAACCATGACACACGTTTAGAGATATTCAAAAAAGGATTAGAACAATACGATTTAGAGTTTAAATACGACACTTCAACTAAAACGTTTAACCTCTATGATAAAGTCCAACATGAGGCTGATTACTTTATTAAAGCGGGTGTGAATGCTAATAACGTAAAAGTTCAAGAAGATGCTTCTAAATGCTACACCTACATTAGAGGTTATGGCGGATTTGATAACCAACAAACATTCAATGAAGCAAGTTTGCAGTTTGAATACACTGATCCGTTAGCTCAAGTTATAGGCAAGAGAGAGGCTCCACCAATTATCGACGGCCGAATGACTAAAGAAAACACACTTAAGAAAGCGATGGAATTGGCTATTATGGAAAGCAGAACGCTTTCTATATCTTTAGACTTTGTGGCTTTACGTAAGAAGTTTCCAGAGGCATTACCAAAAATCGGCGACGTTGTAAGAGTTATCGACGAATTGATTGGCGTTAATGACTTGGTTCGTATTGTTGAAATAACGACAGAATATGACGTTTATAACAACATTATTAAACAAGATGTAGTGCTAGGCGATTTCAGATTACAAGATAGATATATGAAAGCTGTAAACAATGCTGCAAGCTATGTTAAAGCACTGAAAACTAATAAATCAGATCCAGCAAAAGACGCTAAAGCAATGCAAGCCGAGTTACGTGCTGCAACTAAGACAACAAGTGATTTACTTAGTAAAACGGAAGATTTAAATAAGAAATTAAAAGAAGCTAACTCTAAAAATGTTACAACTGCGAACGGAACAATCGTGCATGACTTCGCACCAAAATCGAACATCAGAAAAATTAAAAGCATTGGAACAATTGGCGATAGTATCGCTAAAGGTTCTTATGCTAAAACAAACTTTACACAGTTGTTAGCTAAAAAGATTAAAGCTAAACAAACGAATTTGGCTGTTAGTGGTGCGACGATGTCTACAACTAAAGACAACAGCATATATGAACAAGCTTCTAAGATAAAAGCCGATTTAATCATCGTACAAGGCACAGATGATGACTGGATTAATAACATTGATATCGGTACTGATAAAACTGATTTAAAAACGTTTTACGGGGCATTCTACAGCGCAATTCAAAACATCAAGACGAATAACCCTAAATCAAAAATAATCGTTATGACGGCTGCTAGACAGTGTTATGTTGACGACGGAAAAATCAAACGCAAAGACACAGATAAAAACGAAAATGGTAAAACTTTATTAGATTATGTCAACGCGCAAGTTGATGCTTGTAACGAATTAGATGTACCGGTTTTCGATGCTTATAGATATGAACAATTTAGACCTTACAGCCCGTCGTTCAGAAAATCAAGCATGCCGGACGGTGTGCATTTCAATGACAAAGGTCATGAGGTCATCATGTATGAACTAATTAACAACTACTACTCATTTTATGGCTAAGGAGGCTGCCAATGATTGAATTAACAAAAAAGCTACACTCGTTATTTGGTAATAAATTCGTTAGCCAAAACGAAGATAATTACGAAATTATCGAGCGTGCGCTTAATAAGAATGAAGAATATAAAAAGTATCACGAAAAAACACAAAAGCCTGCACATAAAACAGAACAAGTTATACACGAGTTGCAAAGTGGTGTTAAGATATATTCAAATGAATATTTTAACTATTTACAAAAACAAATAGAGGAGCTTGTTTTGGGGCATAATGGCGACGGCGTACAAGAATTAAGAGCAAGTCGAACATCAATTGATGCAAAGAATTTCGAAACGTTAGACGCTCGATTATTACATGACTTTTTACGTGAAAAAGGAGAGCGTGAAGCAGCATTCAACGAATTAGACAAACGTATTAGACGTATTGTTAACGTTGATGATTTTGGCGGAGATCCAACGGGCCAAAAAGATAGTACAAAAGCCTTTCAAGACGCGTTGGGCGACGGTAACGTACTTGTTACTATGAGCGCTGGTACTTATTTAACAACTGGTATCAAAATGCCTAATAACTCGCGTTTAGTCGGACAAGGTAAAGATATTACTAAAATTAAGTTTATGGACAATACGCCGGCTGAAAATATCGGCATCACTAACTTAAAAATGAGTGGTGCAGCTAAAAATATTTCCTTGGAAAATTTTGAATTTGACGGAAATAAATTTAGACAAAATAAAGCGTTGCAACCAACCGGAGGCTCTCGTTCATCTAACATCAGATTTGCTGGTGTGACAAACGGTTACATTTATAATATTAAATCTCACGATGCATTGTTGCATTGTATTGACGTTACTTATGCAAATGACGCTTACTACTACGAGGGGGACGGAAATAGAGTGCCGTCATCATTAGAAAGTAGACACATTCACATTGATAACTGTGAAGCTTATGCTTGTGGGGATGACGGTATTACAACGCACCACTCAAGATATATTACAATTTCAAACTGTTATGCTCATTCTCCTACTGGTGGAAGTAACAACAACGGTATTGAGATAGACGACGGTTCACAGTTTGTCTTTTTATCAGACAACAAAACACAAGGTAATTTTGGTGGCGTAGAGATTAAAGCTCATGAAACAGCAAGTGCGGCAACTGCAGTGTTTGTTAATAATCACTTGTCCGTAGAAGATACAAGAGCTTATAACATACGTCATATTGGCCACCACAGAGCTAAAACAGACCCTAAAAGTAAAACTGCTTATGATGTTGTATTAAACAACTGTTTGGCTCTATATCCTAAATATAATGGTGTTTATCCTGGCTCTACACCAAGAGCACTGTTAATCAGTGCTTATCGCAATGTATCAGTAAATAACTTTACGGCTATTGGCGACAATGATTTTGGTGTATTAGACAATGGCAAACTAGACACTAAACAGCCGGCTATAGCAGTACAATTCATGTCAGAAAACGTAGTTTTAAATAACATCAACGTAAGAAACTTTAGAAATGCAGATGTCGACATTAGGTTGTTTGGTGGTACTAACAGAGGTTCGAGATATATCCTTAACAACATCAACATTTGTAATTCGTCTAACAACATCGGTATTGGTGTTGGTAGTAGCCTACACGACGTCAAAATAACAAACTGTAACTTACGAGGTAACGGCTCCGGTGTTGGTTTAAGGGTAACAAATAATACAGCTACTATAAGTGGTGTAACAGCCGACAACTACGCAAATGCAGCGTGGATCGCTGGGGAAAAATATGATGTAGCCCCAACTTCATTTAAAGGCGGAGCAAGCATCGGTTCTACAGGTTCAGCAGCAACAGCAGAAGCAAGCGCAGTGATTGCCTCTACAGGTAATTCAAGAGCGTATAGTAATCGTAGTTATGTCATAGGTTCTGGCTCTGGATCTAAAGCTTATGGTTCACGTTCTGGAATATTAAGTTCATTAAATTCAGAAACAGAAAAATCAGGACATACACAAATGATTATAAACAGTAACCGTGTCAAATCTCCTGGTAACTATCACATCGTTGGTGGTTATGGTTCAAGTGGTAACGCTTCAACATCAAATATCAAGTTTGACTTAAGTACTTACAGCGGTAATTTAACGCTAGCTGGCAAATTAACACAAAATAGTGCTGATATCGCAGAGTTATACGAAAGCCAATCAGGCCAAGCAATTGAGTTAGGCACTATTGTTACTTTGGATAACGGCAAAATTAGAAAAGCACAACCAAACGAACGTATTTTGGGCGTTATATCAGGTACAGCAGCACTTGTAGCCAATGACAAGTCTTATCATCATAAAGACAGATATTTAGTTAATGAATACGGCGTTACTGTTACTAAACGTGTACAAAGAGAATTTGTAGACGATGAGGGCAATGTTACGCACGAATGGCGTGACGAGCCGGTAGAAAATCCGGACTACAACCCAG
This sequence comes from Staphylococcus sp. HMSC62D11, assembly GCF_001839145.1. Classification (NCBI taxonomy): domain Bacteria; kingdom Bacillati; phylum Bacillota; class Bacilli; order Caryophanales; family Staphylococcaceae; genus Staphylococcus; species Staphylococcus sp. HMSC62D11. Next base: position 63,955 of record NZ_KV840197.1, read on the forward strand.
ATTTACCTTATGTGTCACGTTCTGATAGACCAGAATGGAACACAGTCGGGTTAATCGGTCAAATCTATACTAACGTTGAAAAAGATGTAGTAGCGAATGACTTTATTAATTCTCGTGCTGGAATTGGTTACAAAGATAACGTTAATGGACGCGGTTGGGTTCAAGAAATTACTACACCTTACACCGAAGAACGTGGCTGCGCTATCGCGTTGGTTACTTGGGGGGTTAAATAATGGAATTACAAAAAGTCGGTCGCATCAATTTAGAAGAAGAAGCATATTTAAAGCCAATATCTGACAGAGGTATTGGTTTTTATAATTTAGATAAAAACACAGCACAATTTCAATTTGTTGTATCTAAAGATGATAAACCGCTATTGATTAGCGACAAGAACGTTAAAGGTTATGCATTCTTTAAAGAAATGAACAATAACGAGAAACAAAGACCAACAACTTCAGGTGTACTAGATATTGATTTTATAGACCCGATGAGAGGTTTAATTGGTGTCACTGTACCACAATGGTTTTTAAAAAACGCAACAGATAGCAGAGTTTTAGGAGAGGTTTATTTATCTCTAAACGATGTTAATAACACTGGCAAAGACGATACTGTTGTTCTAGGTACATTCACATTTATGGTAAGAGATAGCCTTGTTAACCAAATTGAAAGCGACATCAAAGTTGAATATATTAGAATGTTCGACGATTTACGCACTCAATTAGAGTTGAAAGTTCAACAACTACAAGAAGATATTGGAAGCTTAGAAAGTCTTGTCGAAACTATCAAACAAACAGCAAAAGACGCTACTTCACAAATCAATCAAGCTGGAGCGGAAGCATCGCAAAATATTGCTAACGCTCAAGTAACTGCATCTAACGAAATCACTAAGCTTAGCGATGAGTCATTACGTCAAATAGACGCAAAACGTGACTCTGTTTTAACTGACTACAACTTGTCATTAAGCACTTTCCAAAAACTAACTGACGATAGTTCAAAAACTTTCACTGACAACGTAACCAATGCTAATCAATCTATAGATGATAAAGTAAATCAATTTAATGAGACTTTAAAAAACAATGGCTTTATCACGCCTAGTCAAGTTGATAGCAAAATGGACGCTTTGAACTGGCAAAAGAAAGCCTTAACGAGTTCTGACGGACGTACAATAAGCTTGTACAACCTTGACTTAAACGCTCCAGAATCAATGATAAATAGTAGTGGTTTTTATTACCTATATGCCGCAAGTAATTTGCCAGAAAATATAAAAAGTAACGGTATGCTGTTTGTAATATATACAAACGAAAACTACATGAAATTTATATTCACACCTTATAACACTAACCAATTGTTCTTACGCACCAAAAACGGCGCTAACAATTGGACAGCGTGGACAAAATTCAGTAACGACATAATAGACACCGGTTGGGTCGATTTACAATTAATTAACGGTGTAACTCCTGGTAATGACAATTCTGTGCAAAACGGCTTTAAATCGGCTTATCGTTCTATTACAGAAAATGGCATTACAAGAAAATACGTTAGAATTAACGCAACTAATATTCAACATGGCCAAACTATTGCTTTGTTACCAAAAGATTTTGTCCAAGATATGGTTATGCAACCAGTTGCAGTACCAAGAAATAGATACGGTGGTCGCGTTACTTTAACGCCGTCCGGAACGGTTACATTCAACGTTTTATATGACAGTACGCAGTGGACATCTACAGATTATGCATATGCACAAATCGAATGGACGGAGTGAGGATATGAAAGTTGTTTACTTATGGAAAAATGGGCAACAAGTTTTGGTTTATCAAAATGAGGAGGGCGAATACGTCTATCCAGAAGAAAAATACACAGAAGAACAGCCTCCGCAAGGTATATATGCGCCTTTTTATTACGACGGCCAAAAATGGGTGGGTCAATCCAAAGAAGATTTTGAAAATACCCTAAAAAAAGATGATGTGACAGTCGACGAAAAGGACACACTAATTGCCGATTTAACAATACAAGTTGCTGGTATGAATAGTAAGTTAGAAGAAAATAACGCGGTTGTATCAAATTTAATGTTACAAGTCGCACAATTACAAGGAGGCCACTAACATGGGCAAATGGGTTATTAAATATTACAAAATGGGATTATATACCAATGAACAAATGAAGATTTTTGTAAAATCAAAGTGGATTACTTCCGAACAATACAAAGAATTAACAGACGTTGAGTATGTCGAAGACTCTCAATTGTAATGTTGTTTAAATATTAAAAGTGGGTGAGTATATGGTTGATAATAACCAAAGAGGCGACCTCGAGCGTCGAGTAAGTAGATTAGAAGATAATGACGAGAAAATTTTTACCTCTTTGGAGCAAATAAAAGACGGTCAACACAATCAAAATTTAGTCAATCAAAAAATGAATTTTACTCTGGACAGCATCAATAGAGAACGTGAACTAGATCAAGAGAATAAAAAAGAGAATAAAAAGAATATCAAAGAAATAAAAATGTGGGTGCTGGGATTGGTTGGAACCATTGTCGGTTCTCTAATCGTAGCAATACTAAGAATAGTCTTTGGTATTTGAAGGGAGGTGTAAACTATGTTCAAATTCTTATTAGGTTTCAATTTTTGGGGCTGTTTCTGGTTCGGTAAGTGCAAATAGTATTTAATAAAAGGTCGACGCATTGCGTCGGCTTTTTTATTTTGAAATGAGGTGTACGAATGGGATTACCTAACCCAAAAAACAGAAAACCTACAGCGAGTGAAGTTGCTGCATGGGCTAAGTCAAGAATAGGAAAAAGGTTGAATGTTGACGGCTATTACGGTGCGCAGTGTTGGGATTTACCTAACTATATATTCAAAAGGTATTGGGGTTTCTTTACATCTGGTAACGCTATAGCAATGGCATGGTATCACTATCCAAAAGGGTTTAGATTTTATCGTAATACAGCTAGTTTCGTACCTAAACCCGGAGATATGGCGGTTTGGGGAAAAGGATCATTCAACAATGGTACTGGTCATACAGCTGTAGTGGTAGGACCGTCTACGAAAAGTTATTTTACTAGTGTAGATCAAAATTGGTATGGAGCTAATGGTTACAATGGTTCTCCAGCAGCAAAAGTTAAGCATTCTTATTACGGTATTAGTGGTTTTGTACGACCACCTTATCAGCCAGAAACGAAAAAGACAGACAGCAAACCAGATAATAAGCCAGAGCCTCAACCGGACAACAAACCTAAAAACACAAAAGAAGAAACAAAACCGATAATCAAAGAAGTAAAGAAACTATCTTATACATCATTTTTAATGAATTATGACAAAGAACTTGAATATAACTATCATCACATTGCGTTCGGAGATTTCTTAAACGATTTAAAAGGTATATACGTCAAAGAGTCACAGCATATGCGTTCTGTACAAGATATCTACGCACAGCGCAATAAGTATCTTGAAGAAAATGAGTATCCACACGTTTTCGTAGATAGAGAGATGATTTGGCAATGTCGTCCTACTGACAGAGTAGCGCCAGCGCATAACGGTTGGTTTGTTATTGAAGTTTGTGGAGGTCAAACAGACAGCAAACGTCAATTTTTACTCAATCAACTAAGAGCTATTGTGTACGGTGTTGATACCTTGAAATATGAAAAAGTAGAGCTATCTAATGCAACAATAACAGCAGATAAAAACATTTGGCGCACTATGAAAGATGCAATTGGATATGACCTTATTGTCGACGGTATACCAAACGACGATAAGTACGAAGAAATCAAGAAGAAAATTATTGCGATGTATAAGAATAAAGATAAATTATTTGTTGAAACAATTCACAGTACTTCATCTAAAATGAAAATCAAAGTTAATCCAAAAGAAACGAGCGTCGATAAATCAAGTCATTCTAAAATAACGCCACTCAAACCAAAAGTGGTCGTTGAAAAGAGCCCATACACATTTAAACAAGCGCTTGATAGACAAATGGCTTATGGCAAACCTATGAAAACGACGCAATGGTCAGGTTGGGTGCATGCTACTCGTCAACAAACAAGTAATGCTATGAACCCAACACGAATATGGAAAAGTAATGTACAACACTATCAAATGCTAGATTTAGGAAGATATCAAGGCATATCGGTAGATAAACTCAACAAAATACTTAAAGGCAAAGGCACTTTAGCTGGACAAGGTAAAGCGTTTGCTAGTGCTTGTAAAAAATATAACGTGAATGAAATTTATTTAATCGCACATGCATTTTTAGAAAGTGGAAACGGTACAAGTAACTTTGCGAGTGGGCGCTATGGTATATACAACTATTTCGGTATAGCTGTATATGACAACAACCCTAACGCTTCAATTGCATACGCTAAACGAAAAGGTTGGACAACTCCAGCCAAAGGTATAGCTGGTGGTGCAAAATTTGTTAGAAGCAACTTTTTCAACAATGGCAAACAAACACTTTATCGTATGCGTTGGAACCCTAAAAAACCTGGTACTATGCAATATGCTACAGCTATCGAATGGTGTCAAACGCAAGCAACAACAATAAACAGTTTGTACAAAAAGGTTGGAACGACTGGAAAATATTTCATTCAAGACAAATATAAATAGAGGTGTATTTATGATACAAAAATTAAAAGATGTTGTTACTAATATTAATGTAAGTAATGTAGAAAATGGGTTTATAGGTGCTAATTTTTATACAGAGGACGACGGTTCAGCTTACATCAGAATTACAATTAAAAACAACAACGAGGTATTAGACTTTACAAAGACAGATATGTTACCTCGATTAGATTTATTCTGTTCAGACGGTTCTATTTTTACAAATGAACCGTTAGATATATTAATGCCTAAAAAAGGCGTTATACAATACAAAGTCAGAGATAACGTAATTCAACACGTTGGCAAAATGGATGCTAAATTATTCTTAGCAAATGACAAAGACAGTATACATGTTGCTAACTTCTACTTTACTATTACTGACAGCGGTATGACTGGGCCTATTGGTAAAGAAGTCCATGTTGATAGCTTACAATACTTAGTCGAAAGAGTAATGAAAGAAAACGCTATGGGGTTGTTAGACGATAGTTTCAAAGAAAAGTTAGAAACGGATTTAAAGACTTACGTTAATGAAAATCCGGACAAATTTAAAGGTTCTAAAGGCGAACCTGGTAAAGACGGTAAAATATCTTTCAACGATTTGACAGATGCAGAAAAACAAGAACTAAAAGGAATGAACAGCATATATAGTCGTTCGGTATCTTACGATAAAACAGATTATCTTTTAACTGGGAAAAATATATTCAATCCTAATACATTGAGTTTTGATACATTATTAAATTATTTAAACGGTCAAGAAAGCAAAGCGGAAAGTTACGTAACAAGCGACTTTTTACCAGTACAACCTAACACAGCATACACGCAAAGCCAGTCAGATATTGTTACTTTTTATGATGTAACTAAAAAATTCATTAGTGGTTTGTCTAGAGCTACGACACCTAACCAACCAAGAACATTTAAAACGCCGGATGATTGTTATTTCATAAGAACTTCTACACTCAAACCAGGTGTTTATGCTGGCTATAGTTACTTGCAATACCAAATTGAAAAAGGAGATGCAAGTACTTCGTACGAAAAGTTTTATTACAAGTTGCCTGGTTTAAGCCCTAATATTCCCAACAGATTTGTAAATAACGAGATGATTTACGATCAATCTATAGATATGAATAAACTTAACTTTGTCAAACAATCAGACAACCTATTCGACAGTTCAAAAGTGACGACTAGCAAATATGTTAATCAGACTAATGGACTTTTGTCAGATAACGCAAACTATTCTGCGAGTGATTACATTTACATTAAAGATGCGACAACATTATCTAAAAACAATAATTTTGCCACATATGCTTTTTATAATAAAAACTTTGACTTTATGCCAATCACAACAACAGCAACAACTCAAATGACTGTACCTCAAGACGCTTGGTATATAAGATTTAGTATGTTAACTAGTGCGATTAATTCAACGATGCTTGTTAAAAGCGACAAAGTGCCAGAAAGCTATATACCGTATGAAATAAAGATACCTAGCAAATTTATAGAGAAGGAAGCTGCACAAGATAAAACTGATTATAACATCGATTCTTTTGGTAAACACACACTTAAATCATACACAGCTGACATAAGCAAACAATTAAATGCAGATTACGCAGGGAAAACAGAGATTGCGTTTATTGGCGACAGTTGGGTTCAAGGTGGAGAGTTTAGAGGTGGAGACAGACTAACTTTACCACTTAAAGAGAAATTTATGAAACTAGGTTATGCTGATGGTGGTATTGGCTTTATTAGTTTAGCTAACAACCATACTGGAAACGGATTAGTAAGTGTAGAACTAAATGGCAGTTGGACGCAATATGATTCTCATTTGGACATCGGACCAAAAGCTAAAGGTTTAGATACTGCTATGGTTGAAAGTTCTACAGTTGGAGATAGCATTGTAATTACTTTTAACGAAGAAGTAGATTATTATGAGTTACACACGTTAAATGTCGGTAAATGGCGTTATAAAGTAGATGCTGGTGACTGGGTAAGTGTTGATGCTACACAACAAGAAGTAACGCCAATCAAACTAGATTTAGGTAAACATACAATTACACTTGAAGTTGTTGAGGGTCTCGTGTCATTTATTGGCTCTTATGCTTATAAAGGCAATAAAGGTGTAGTTATCCATAAAATAGGCAACGGTGGTTTGAAATCGTCTCAAATCGTAGCAACTGATCGTGACAACTGGTTTAAACAAATCAAACGTTGTAACGCTAACACATTCGGTATTTTACTTGGTACGAATGATATGGCTGCGAGTATGACAATCACTGATTTCGAAAAAAATATGAAAGAAATCGTTTCACGAATAAAAGAAGGCAAACCATTAGCAAGTGTATTTTTGATAAGTCCGAGCGGAAACAATGTACAAAATACAGCGTTAGGAATGTCAGAATATAGCAACGCATTATATCGTATCGCTAAAGATTTAGACATTGGATTTATTAGCTTATACAGAGCTTTAGGAGACTTCAACACTACTAATTCAAACGGTTTGATGTACAAAGATGGTGTACATCCTAATAAAAATGGCGGATATGCTATTTCAAACGTAATATATGATAGATTGTTAAGAATTTAATTTCAAGCTGACCTATACGGGTCGGCTTTTTATTTTACTCAAAAGGAGATAATTAAATGAAAATTAATTGGATAAACAGACTTAAAAATAAGGCGACCCTATCAGCTTTGATTGGAACGCTTTTTTTATTGGCAAAACAAATTGCTGAAATTTTTGGTGTAGATATCTCACAACAATTGGAGGCCGTAAGCGGCATTGTAGGTACTATTTTAACGCTTCTGGCCGGCTTGGGTATTATCACTAATCCAAACACAAAAGGCGTCTCTGACGCTGGCTTAGACATGCAATTGAATAAACCTAGAAACGAGGATACACATCCGGTTCAATTTAAATCTGAAACAACTGTACCTAGCGCATTAACTCCAAAAACATACGACACAACAGAACCATTTTCAGATGATGACGATGAAGTCGCAGTCGATGACGCAAAAAGTGGCGGTCACTACACAGATGTACCAGAAGAAGAACGCGACAATTCAGACGAAAAAGCGTTAGTGGAGGAATAACAATGAAAACACAATCACAAATTAATGCACGTTTAGACACTTATAAAAACGGCACAGTAGACAGCCCTTATAGAGTGAAAACATGGACGAGTTACGACCCCGCTTTTAGCACAATGGAACCCGGTTGCGTTGATGTAGACCACTTTTATCATGCACAATGTGCCGACTTACCTACAGATTATATTCTTTGGTTAACTGATAACCAATATAAGGCGTGGGGCAACGCTAAAGACTTCCCTAACAATAAATTCCCTACCGGTTGGAAAGTTATTGAAAATATGCCAGAAACAGTGCCGCAAAAAGGCTGGATTGCCGTATTTACAAGCGGCACATACGCACAATACGGGCACATAGGCATTGTTTATAACGGTGGAAATACTAACTCGTTCCAAATTTTAGAACAAAATTGGAACGGCTATGCTAATAAAAAGCCTACATTACGTTGGGATAACTACTATGGCTTAACGCACTTTATCGTACCTCCAGTAGCAAAAGAGTTTAAAGTGCTAAAAACAGAAACAAAAAAAGCTCCTACTCAAACAAATAAAACGAAAACTAAAAAAATAGAAGTAAATACAAAACGCATCACTGGTTGGACAATGGACAAACGCGGCTATAATCCTCATGGTGTTGTCATACACAATGACGCCGGTTCAGCAAATTCTCAAAATTATTACAATAGTTTAGTGAATGCTAACTACGACAGATTAGCGCGTGGTATTGCTCACGCATATGCAGACAGAAACGGTATTTGGGAAGCTATAGACGAGAGTCGCATTGCTTGGCATTGTGCGGACGGTATCAATCCTGGAAGCGGTAACCACGATTTCTATGGTATAGAAGTGAACCAATCATTAAGCGCTAGTGATAAAGAATTTCTAGCCAATGAACAAGCAGTATTTCAATTTGCAGCGCAGAAGCTCAAAAAATGGGGTTTACCCGCTAACAGAAATACTGTGCGCTTACACAATGAATTTAGCCAAACGTCATGCCCGCACAGATCAATGAAGTTACACGCTGGATTAGACCCAATACACAATTCTATCACTGAACAAGCTAGATTGAAGTTAAAAGATTACTTCATCAAACAAATTCGTGCTTATATGGCCGGTAAACAACCTACATCTACAACGATTGTGAATAAACCTGGCAGTGCTTCTACACCTGCCACGCGCACAAACTCGAACGGCTGGAAAGTAAATCAATACGGTACTTATTACAAAGCGGAACATGCAACATTTACACCCAATACCGCGATTAGAACAAGATATATAGGGCCATTTACTTCATGTCCGCAAGCCGGAGTTTTACAAGCTGGTCAAAGCATTATCTATGACACTGTATGCAAGCAAGACGGTTACATTTGGGTATCGTATACAGCAAACAATGGTAAAAATGTATGGTTACCCGTCAGAACTTGGGATAAATCTACAGATAGCAAGGGTGTTTTGTGGGGAAATATAAGTTAATATGTTATAATATGTTTACAACGTCATTATGAAAGGGTAGTCTTATCGACTGCCCTATTTTTTTATGTTAAAATAAACTTACATGTTAAACATTCGAAATCCATGAAGTCTTGACCACCCACACATGTCACTGGGTGGTTTTTCTATAATTAAAATTAAAGAAACTTAACTAAAACTAGATGAATTTAACAAAATGCGAAAAAATTACACATTTCTATTGCATACAGACAATATAAAGTATTATCATAACTATGAAGAAATACAATTATATCAAAAGAAAGATGTGGGTAGTATGGCTACAATAAGTATTACTACAGATTATAAATTTACACAAAAATCAGCTCAAAAGCTTTTAAATGCAATGGATGTTAACGAAAGTAAAAGAATTAATAAAACAAATGTGAACGCAACGAAAATTAAAACAGAAGACGAAATAAACGACATTTTGAAGGGCTATCAGGATAATTGACCTTAAAAGTATTATCTCTTTCTGAGTTGTTAACAGATACCAAACAAGAGGTTAATGTGGTGTATATACATAGCGACCCAAGCCATACCACCTATTAGTTTAGGAGTATGGGTATTTTTATGCTATAATATATTTATCAACCTTGCCGTAGTAGGCGTAGATTCTTGTCTGAATGATGAATACGACTATGACTTTGACAGTGGGATAGAAAACTGTAAACACGGCGCACAACCGTACAAGCTATATTTTATAGTCGCGAATGTAAAATATAGTAGTGGTTGTGGAGTTTTACCTACTGGCGATTCGTTCCCCAGTAGGCTATTTTTATGCTATAATATACCTAACGATAACGTCTTATCGATACTATATTCTACTAGCCACGTTCTTATGAGCGTGGTTTTTGTATGGCACTAAGTAACATGGATATTGATACATGTACCGCCATACATGTTTGCAGATTGTTCAACTACTGCGACACGTTGCCCTTGATTCGCAGCAAATTTTGCAAGCGTTTTTCCTGCTTTTCCAAAACCTATAATTAATAAATCATAATGTGTCATAACATTATGCCTCCTTTATTATATCTTCAATCACATCATCGATTGTCTTATCACGATAAAAATTTAAAATCAGTTGCTGTTCTTGTTCGCGATAGTGTGACATGGTAGTGGCAATTTGATTTGAAATGATACAATCACTGTCGATACTGCCTGTGAATAAGCGTTGTGTGTGTGTTTTATCGAGAACAAATTGTGAATAAAGTTCTGCTAGGGTGATAGCAGCCGTATGTTGATTAGCTTGATATCCTCCATGTTTACCACGAATTGTTTGTATATAATTACTATTGTTTAATTGTGACATTACACGTCTGAGTTGTACTGGATTTAAACACGTCAATTCTGCTAATTCAGTACTACTATAATGCTTATCTTTATGCTTTGCTAAAAAACATAAGACATGTACAGCAATGTTAAATTCTAAGTTCATCATGTCACCACCTTAATGTAACTATTATAGTTACATTAAATAAAATATTAAGCAATGTGTCAACTTATTAGTCTTATTGAGCAGAAGTATGGAATGTTTTTACATGATGTGGGTAAATAATAATAAATAGATAAAGTTAAAGGAGTGTATTGTTTTGACCACTAAAGTACAATTAGGCAAATCAAATGTTGATGTTTACCCTATTGCGTTAGGTGCCAATGCAGTTGGTGGACACAATCTATATCCTAATTTAGATGAAGAACAAGGTAAACAAGTTGTACGTGAAGCAATTGATAATGGTATTACATTAATTGATACAGCTTTCATTTACGGACCTAAACGTTCCGAAGAACTTGTAGGTCAAGTACTTAAAGAATATCCAAGAGAGCAAGTTCAAGTGGCAACCAAGGGATCTCATGTCATAAATGAAGACGGTAAAGTTTATCATAATAATGAACCGGCATTTTTAAAGTCACAAGTAGAAGAGAGTCTTGCGCGTTTACAAGTAGATTATATTGATTTATATTATATACATTTTCCGGATGAATCAACGCCTAAAGATCAAGCTGTTGCTGCATTGCAAGAATTGAAAGAAGCAGGAAAGATTAGGGCGATTGGCGTTTCTAACTTTACTTTAGAACAACTTAAAGAAGCCAACAAAGATGGTTATGTCGACGTTGTGCAATTAGAGTATAATTTATTGCATCGTGAAAATGAGGATATTATGGCTTATGCGGCTGAAAATAATATTACATTTATTCCATATTTTCCGCTAGCTTCAGGCATTTTAGCTGGCAAATACACAGAAGATATGACATTTGACGATCACCGAGCTCCACGTCGGGATTTTCAACCTGAAACATTTAAAGATAATGTCCGCCGTGTCAATGCTTTAAAACCAATTGCGGAAGCGCATCAAACATCAATAGCTAATATTGTATTAGCCTTTTATTTAACAAGACCAGCCTTGGATGTCGTTATACCTGGAGCTAAACGAGTTGAACAGGTTAAAGAAAATATTGCAGCAGCACAGCTTACATTGACGGACAAAGATATTGAGACGATTGAACAATTATTTCCAATAGAAAAATAATGTCTTAATAATAAGTAAAAAGATTTCTGATAACGTTTATATAAGTGTCAGAAGTCTTTTTTTATATTGAGTATGTTAATGTGTATTTATAGAACTTGAAAGTAAGAAGAATGGGTATTAAGAACAATGTCAATATTGGCATCATAAATAATAATGATATTATGAATTAAAGGAGAATGAGTATGATGATTACAGTGTTATTTGGAGGAAGTCGTCCTGATGGTAATACGGCACAATTAACAAAATATGCACTACAAGGACTTGAATATAACTGGATAGATTTGACAACATATCAGCTAAATCCAGTTAGAGATGCTAGACATGATAAGGGAGAAATCACTTCTTATTCTGATGATTATAAAGCACTTATTGACCAAGTGTTAGCAAGTGATGTGGTTATTTTTGCATCACCCGTATATTGGTATAGTGTTTCAGCTTCATTAAAGGCATTTATCGATCATTGGTCAGAAACACTTATAGATCCACAATACAAAGATTTTAAAATGCGTATGTCCCAAATTGATTTTCGTTTGATTTTAGTAGGTGGAGATGTACCTAAAGTAAAAGCTAAACCATGTATTACACAAATGAAATATAGTTTAGATTTTGTAAAAGCAGAGTTATCAGGATACATTATTGGTACAGCCGAACGTCCCGGAGATATTATGAAAGATAAACTAGCATTAGATAGAGCAACAGAATGGAATCAAGCATTTAGTAATAAGATATAAGCTAGCAAGTTGGATGATAAGCTATCTTTTAAATGCGTGATTTTTAAATTTTAAAGAGGTATTCTAGGGTAACATTTCTAAAAAGTTAATGGCTTAAGTCTCATATCTATAATAATGATATGAATAACTCAAAATGTGATATAATGCAACTATTATTACTTCATTAACGGTCAGGAGAGACAGGCATGTATAGAGTTAGAAAAGCGACTGAGCAAGATGCAGTAGCCATTCGAGATGTTGCTACAAAAGCTTGGTATAACACGTATTTAGCAATTTATGCTGCATCAACAGTCAACGAACTATTGGCAGCTTCTTATAATGAGCAACATTTAGCGAAACGTTTAAAAGAACAATTATTTTTAGTTGCTGAAGAAGAAGGGATTATTGTAGGATTTGCCAACTTTATTTATGGTAAAGAACTATTTTTATCTGCCCATTATGTGCATCCTGAAGCACAGCATAAAGGATACGGCACAAGTTTATTAAATAAAGGTATAGAAACATTTAAAGGTCAGTACGATACAGTATATTTAGAAGTAGACAATAAAAATGCTAAAGGTATTGAATATTATCAAAATCATGGCTTTGAAATCGTGCGTTCGTATCAGCCAGAAATGTATGGCGAACATATGGATTTAGCTTTAATGAAAAAGGAAATAAAATAGCTTCGTTTTGCACAGCAGACAGCAACATGATTCATGATATTTCAAGCCTCAAAAGGAGGATAACTTTGAATTTATCATCATACGCGACAAAAAAGTTAGCAGAAGAAAAGGTGTTTAAAGACCCTATACACAGATATATACATGTCAAAGATCAACTGATTTGGGACTTAATCAAAACGAAGGAATTTCAACGCTTACGACGTATTAAACAACTTGGAACGTTGTATTTATCTTTTCATACAGCCGAACATAGTCGTTTCGGCCATTCTTTAGGTGTTTATGAAATCGTCAGACGTCTTATTGATGAGTCATTTAACGGGCGTGAAGCGTGGGATAACAGTGACAGACCACTCGCTTTATGTGCTGCGCTACTCCATGATTTAGGACATGGACCATTTTCACATAGCTTTGAAAAAATTTTCAATACTGATCATGAAGCCTTTACTCAAGCAATTATTGTTGGAGATACAGAAGTAAACGAAGTGTTAAGTCGCGTTTCGGATACCTTCCCACAAGAAGTTGCAGATGTTATTAATAAGACGCATAATAATAAGCTCGTGATTTCAATGATTTCATCACAAATTGATGCAGATAGAATGGATTATTTACAACGTGATGCTTATTTTACAGGCGTATCTTATGGCACGTTTGATATGGAACGGATATTGAGATTAATGCGACCTTCTAAGGATGAAGTACTAATTAAAGAAAGTGGTATGCATGCTGTTGAGAATTTTATTATGAGTCGTTACCAAATGTATTGGCAAATCTATTTTCACCCAGTTAGTCGTGGAGGAGAAGTATTGCTTAATAATTGTTTGAAACGAGCGAAACACTTATATCAAGAAGGCTATATATTTAAAATGCATCCACATGACTTTGTACCGTTTTTTGAAGGAACAATGACCATAGAACAATATATTGATTTAGACGAAGCCGTTGTTCTTTATTATCTTAAAAATTGGATTAAAGAAGATGATGCAATATTAAGCGATTTATCGCGACGGTTTATCAATAGGGATTTGTTTAAGTACATTCCTTTTGATGGTTCTATTATAACAATTACGGAATTACAAGAATTATTTATTCAAGCTGGCATAGATCCAACGTATTATTTTGTTAGTGAAGCTTTTTCAGATTTACCCTACGATTATGATAGACCAGGATCTAACCGTCAACCGATTCATTTGCTACGAAAAAATGGTCATATTCGAGAAATTAGTAGTCAATCATTAGTAATTTCCAGTATTACAGGTATTAATCGTGAAGATTATAAATTATACTATCCTAAGGAGCGCATCCTTAATATTGCTGACCTTGAAGTTAAAGGTTCAATTATTAATTTACTCAATGAGTTAAATTAATGATTGATATAACCATTCAGTAACATTAGCTGATGCGTAGAATAGATAATAGTTAAAGTTCAAATAGATACTTTTTGATTTATATGGAGGTGTCATGATTGGCAGAGAATAAAGGATTTAAGTTTAATATTATTAAAAATGACCCTTTAGATGGCCATAAAGGTACAAATATTGGCTCAATTAGCTTAGATAATATTGCACCTGTATTTATTGATGTTGCCAACCAAGAAGCTTTTATTGATATTGGAGGTATGCATGCACGAGCTCAAGTAGAAAAAGGTGTGAAATGGATAACTGATAAAGAAACAGTAGAAGGTGACGATGCAAAGGAATATTGGCTTTGTTGGGTGACGACTGAACGTAGTGAACAAGGTCCATACTATGCAGGCGTTACTGCATGTTACTTGCTCGTTAATAAGTCCATTCGCCGTGGTTATAAAAGCATGCCTGAACATGTTAATATGATGGATAAATCAATGAAACATCATGTTATCATAGATCATATTGGTGACAATAACAAACAGGTACTCAAGAAATTTTTACAATCACATAATAGTGAAATGTGGAATAATTCGAGCTCTGAGCTACATTTAGCATTTGAATAAGATTGAGCTATACAAGCTTATATTATTTAAATATAAAGACAACACGTTTACCACTAAACTTGTAAAGTCTTGGATATAGATATCAGGTTGGGACATAAATCCCAGCATAATCGCACAAAGATGATTAAAAATTAAAAATCGTCTTTGTGCTTCTTTTATGCTCAATACGTCGTATTTAAAAGCACTTGGTTTGGTCTTAAGTGGTACGTAATATAACAAAGAATAAAGAAGCGCCTGAGAGATAACGCCTCATTTATTTTAGGTTCGTAACAATATATTGGCAGTAGTTGACTGGATAGAAAATACGCTTAAACTGAGTTTTTTCAATCTTAGTCAAGCTTGCCTGCGTGGGAATATGAATGCTGTCTTACATGCTTGTTTAACTTGTCAAAGACATTGTTATCCCGGATGCTTTATATATTTTATGCTTAAAATATAATTTAATGAAAAACATTGTGAGCTAGGTTATTGCTAACGATAGTAAGCTTTTGCATGGTATAATTAAACTATAATAGTGTTGTATTACAACGAATGATAGGAGTGGAGTAATCATGAAAGCAGCTGTTGTTACGCAAGATCATAAAGTAAGTTTAGAAGATAAAACTTTACGTTCTTTGAAACCTGGAGAAGCACTTGTTAAGACAGAATTTTGTGGTGTTTGTCATACTGATTTACATGTGAAAAATGCGGATTTTGGTGATGTTACAGGTAGAATACTAGGTCATGAAGGAATCGGAAAAGTGATTGAAGTTGCCGATGATGTTACCGCATTAAAAGTCGGCGATCGTGTGTCAATCGCTTGGATGTACGCAGCTTGTGGACGTTGTGAATATTGTACTTCTGGACGTGAAACATTATGTCGTGATGTCCAAAATGCAGGTTATACGGTCGATGGTGCAATGGCAGAAGAGGTTATTGTAAATGCAAATTATGCCGTTAAAGTGCCTGATGACTTAGATCCTGCCGCAGCTTCATCAATTACTTGTGCTGGTGTTACAACATATAAAGCGGTTAAAGTGAGCAAAATTAAACCTGGACAATGGATTGGAATATTTGGTATCGGTGGTTTAGGTAATTTAGCACTTCAATATGCTAAGAATGTGTTTAATGCTAAAGTCGTTGCATTTGATATTAGTGATGATAAGTTGAATTTTGCCAAAGAATTAGGTGCCGATGCAGTCGTGAACACTAAAAATCAAGATGCAACTGAAATCGTTAATCAACTAACCAATAATAAAGGTTTAGATGCCACAGTGATTACTGCAGTAGCGAAGACACCTTTTAACCAAGCAGTTGATGTTGTTAAAGCTGGTGCACGTGTTGTTGCTGTTGGTTTACCTGTAGACAAAATGGATTTAGATATACCACGTCTTGTGTTAGATGGTATTGAAGTCGTCGGTTCTTTAGTAGGAACACGTCAAGACTTAAAAGAAGCTTTCCAATTTGCTGCAGAAGGTAAAGTTGTTCCTAAAGTTAAAACACGTGACTTAGAGGATATTAATGATATCTTTGAAGAAATGGAACAAGGTAAAATCACTGGTCGTATGGTTATTAAGTTTTAATTTGAACGATACAACATCATTATAGCTATACATCAAGCTGGGACATTTTGTTACTGTTCCAGCTTCTATATGTTTTCATTGGTTAAAGAAACAAATTTAGGAAAGTGTGATAAAAATGACTAACAAAAATATTGATACAGTTTTTGAAATGGGTGAAAAAAATGACGCATTTAAAGAATATTTTATTGGGGATAGTTATCTTAATATGTTGTCTACAGAAGGCATAACTATTGGTAATGTAACATTTGAACCTGGTTGTAGAAATAACTGGCATATCCATCATAAAGGTGGACAAATCTTACTTGTAACAGCAGGTGAAGGTTATTATCAAGCCTGGGGAGAACCTGCACGTAAGTTAACGAAAGGTGATGTGGTTCATATACCAGCAGAAGTCAAACATTGGCATGGTGCTACAAAAGATAGCTGGTTTACACATTTAGCGATTGAAGTTCCAGCAGAAAATAGCTCTAACGAATGGTTAGAACCCGTCGATGATGAGCAATATAGTAAGATTGAATAATAATGTTTAACGTGATTTTCCCATTTAAATGAATTAATTTTAAAACAAAATATGAATTATTTCTGTTCAGCGCATAGTGATAAAATATACAAATACTGAAATTTTATATATAATAAAATTAATAATTATATGGGAGAGATGACGTTATGCAGATGAAATTAAGAGAACAAGAACTTATAGATTTTTTAGAAATAAATTTTCCAGATAAAGAATTTAAAAAAGGGAGAATGTTAGTTGGTCAACATCATCGTGACGATTTGACAGTCTATTATCTTGGTGAAGAATTGTTTGCCGCTATCATTGTGGCATTTAACACATTTGAAACGAGAGAAGCTATGCTATTAGATTACACTGCAGTGAAGGATATCACGTTAAAAGAAGGTTGGCTATATCGCAAAATGATTATTACAACTGAAAATGAACGTATGAAATATGGTACTTCCAAAGTGCTATTAAGTGATTTCCAAACAGAAAACTTTAATTATTTTATAGATGGTCAAAAAGAACGTGTCATTTTTAAAAATGGGAAATTTGTCTAAAATCACCGTTAATGATTTATTTGAAATGTCAAAAAACCTATGTTGTATCAAGCATAGATTAACTCTAAGCTGCTATATATAAACATATTACAAGATGCTTAAACGCTATGTAATAACCAGAGCGATACATATATTTGAAAAGGTTGCTCTATGTTAATGTAGCACAGTCTATTAATCAATTAATATTGTAATCAACTTAATAAATGGTATAATTTTTGTAAGTGAATTGATTTATAGAATGAGAGGACAACAAATGACTAAACTATTATTGTTTGTAACAACGCTTTGTTTTGGCATCATCTATTTCTATAAGTATAAAATGTTGGTAGATAAATATAATTATGACATAGTAGAACTTGAATCAGAAGCAGATATTTTTAGAAAGAATAGATAAATATTGTGACGCAGATGGCAAATTACAGTATATGATAGATTAAAATGAAGAAGCAAAGCAAAAGCTGGAGCAACTTATACAAGAGTTGTTTCAGCTTTTTAACGATTTAAGTAGTTAAAGCAATATAATTTTAAAAAAGAAGCAGTTGATGATGAGCTTAGCGATATGTCCAGTTTCATAAGGGGAATAATTGTCATAGAATGATGCATATTTATCGGCATACTCATGCTGACTATATCGCTATTTTGAATATGATTAACGAATGCATATTGTATTTCTGATATTGGTCCATGTAGTTCAATAGCAAAGTTTTTAAAGCAAGATTAATTTTAATGATAAGATATTTAATATGTCGATAAGTCCATATTTTTAGTATATTGACGACTACAAGCGCTATAGTATTTATGCTATAATGTGGTGTAATTATTTAGAGATTAAGGTGAGTAACTTTTGACTAAGACTGTAAAGATTAATACAAAGCAAGTCTTAAAGCAAAATGGCGATAAGCAACAATTTGATATGACAACGATTGGTGTATGGCAACAGCGTCAGTCCGAATTCATTCGATATGAAGAAAATATAGAAGATGCTAATGTAAATGTAACGATTAAAATAGACCAACAAGGGGTCAAGCTCATTCGCAAAGGCGATATTAATATGAACCTCCATTTTGTTGAAGGTAAAACAACAACGACTTTGTACGATATTTCAGCAGGACGACTCACTTTAACGGTTAAAACATTGAGTATCCTGCATTTTGTCAACAAGTCGGGTGGCAAATTGAAGATACATTATGAGTTGTATCAAGAAGATGAAAAAATGGGCACGTACCAGTATGAAATAAACTATAAGGAGATAAGCGAATGAATATTATCGAACAAGTAAAGCAGACATTAATTAATGAAATTAAAACGAGCATAAAATCAGCTAAACTCATTCAAGATCAATCAATACCAGAAATAAAAATCGAAATTCCTAAAGATAGTAAAAATGGTGACTATTCTACCAACATTGCGATGGTCTTAACTAAATTAGCAAAGCGGAATCCACGCGAAATTGCTCAAGCCATTGTAGATCATCTTGATACAACGAAAGCACATGTAAAACAAGTAGACATCGCAGGACCAGGCTTTATAAATTTTTATTTAGATAATCATTATTTGACGGCAATCATTCCTGAAGCCATTTCTAAGGGAGCGCATTATGGTTATGCAAGTGAGCCTAAAAACAAACGTATTTTATTAGAATATGTATCTGCCAATCCTACCGGGGACTTACATATTGGTCATGCTCGAAACGCAGCAGTAGGCGATTCACTAGCCAATATATTAATTGCTGCAGGATATGATGTAACACGAGAATATTATATTAATGACGCCGGTAATCAAATCACGAATTTAGCGCGTTCTATTGAAACAAGATTCTTTGAAGCATTAGGTGATACGAGTCATAAAATGCCGGAAGATGGGTATAACGGCAAAGACATTATTGAAATTGGTAAAGACTTAGCGCAGAAACATCCGGAAATTAAAGATTACTCTGACCATGACCGTTTAAAAACATTTAGACAATTAGGTGTTGAATACGAAATGGTAAAGCTGAAGAGAGATTTGGCTGATTTCAATGCGCACTTTGATAGTTGGTTTAGTGAGACAACGTTATATGACAATGGTGCTATTGAAAACACATTGGCACGTATGAAAGAAAACGGTTATACGTACGAAAAAGATGGTGCTACATGGTTACGCACGTCTGATTTTAAAGATGATAAAGACCGTGTTTTAATCAAAAGTGATGGCTCGTATACTTATTTCACACCTGATACTGCTTATCATTATGACAAAATTAATCGAGGTAACGATATCTTAATTGATTTAATGGGTGCAGATCATCACGGTTATATTAATCGTATTAAAGCAAGCTTAGAAACATTTGGCGTAAATAGCGATCGTTTAGAAATACAAATCATGCAAATGGTTCGTCTAATGCAAAATGGCGAAGAAGTAAAAATGAGTAAACGTACTGGAAATGCCATTACTTTACGTGAAATTATGGACGAGGTAGGCGTAGATGCGGCGCGTTACTTCCTAACTATGCGTAGTCCAGATTCACATTTTGACTTCGACATGGAACTTGCAAAAGAACAATCACAAGACAACCCAATTTACTATGCACAATATGCTCATGCGCGTATTTGTTCTATCTTGAAACAAGCAAGAGCGCAAGGAATAGACATCACTACAGATGCTGATTTTTCATTGATCACGAATGACAAAGCGATTGACTTATTGAAAAAGGTTGCTGAATTTGAACAAGTTATTGACAATGCTGCCGAGCACCGTGCACCTCATCGTTTAACAAATTATATTCAAGACTTAGCTGCAGCATTCCATAAATTTTATAATGCTGAAAAGGTTTTGACAGATCATCAAGAAAAGACAAAAGCACTTGTTGCACTTATTGAAGCGGTAAGAATTACATTGCATAATGCCTTAACTTTAGTAGGCGTGTCAGCACCTGAGTCTATGTAAAATAAATGAATTAAAGTACCCTCATAGCCTGTTGTTTATGAGGGTATTTTTATCTTATGAATGGGAGTGATAATGTGCCAACGCTAACAACTGAGCAACTTTATAAAAAATTATTCGAAGAGATGGGCCCACAAGCGTGGTGGCCTGCAGAAACTCCAGAAGAAATGATAGCAGGTGCGATATTAGTTCAAAATACAGCATGGAACAATGCACATATGGCATTGCTTCGTCTTAAAGAGGCAACACAATTTCAACCGCAAAGTATTTTATCTTTATCGTTAGAAACGTTGCAGCGTATAATTCGTCCTAGTGGATTTTATAGAAATAAAGCTAAGGCACTACATGAATTGTTCAGTTGGTTACATATGTATCACTTTGACTATGAACACATTGCACATTTATTTGATAAGCGATTGAGAGATGAACTGTTAGCAATTAAAGGGATTGGCTCGGAAACAGCGGATGTCTTAATGGTTTATATATTCAATGGTGTTGAATTTATTCCTGACAGTTATACACGGCGTTTATATCATAAATTAGGCTATCAACAAACAGCTAGCTATGATAAATTAAAGCAGCATATCACATTACCAGTAAATTTTACAAATCAAGATGCGAATGAGTTTCATGCATTATTAGATAATTTTGGTAAAAATTATTTCAATAGTTCAAATAGTAAAAAGTACAACTTTTTAGATGAATATTTTGAACAATAATATAGACATTAACGTAACGTTATTGTTTATAGTAGTAGATAAGTATGCATGAATGAAAAATATTAAAGGGGTGAGTTGTTTGCATTACACATTTTTACCTAATGAAGTTGCGCATATTACGGGAAGTAGTACTAGAACATTACGTTACTATCATGAGATAGGGTTGCTCATCCCCTCTATCATTGCGGAAAATGGTTATCGTTATTATAGTGAATCAGATATTGAGAAGTTACAAGAAATACAGTTTTTGAAAAATATGGGACTATCTTTGTCACAAATTCATAGGTATTGTCATAGTGATATAGAAGCTAAAAACAAGTTGCTTGAAGCACATTACCAGCAAATTTTGAAACGTTATTATGAGTTAGAACAGCGATTACAAGATTTACAACACCATCTCACTTCATCACATCAGAAAGCATTAGATGAACTTGATTATGATCATGTACGTTTGCATGCGCAATATGCTAAAGAAGCAAAAATAAAGTATGGGCAAACAGACTATTATCAGTCCTATAGCATACAGCAAGTGCAACAAAATAGCGCTTGTAAAAAGTGGGATGAACGTATTGAAGTACCCATGAATCAATTTTTTGATTGCATGAATGAATACTTAATACAAGGAGTTTCAGCTACACAACCAGAAGTTTACCTTAATATTGTTAAGTTAAAAAACATTATATTGCAACAAGTACCCCAATGCGATACTATATTTTTAAACTATATGGCGACACTCTATGAAGAGGATACACGCTTTAGTGCTTATATTAATCGACATAGAAGAGAAGGCCTAAATTGTTATATCTCTGAAGCAATTCGTGCCTATATTGCTTAAAAGATAATAGGCATCTTAATCTGTGGTAAAGTATAAACAAAGAATGTTTGATTACAAATAAGGAGAGATCATGCTGTGGGTTTTTACAAAAAATTTTGGTTAAATACATTTAAGCTTGAAGGAAGAACAAGACGCAAAGAATTTTGGCCGTCTGTCTTAATAACGTGGGGGCTAGTGATTGTGGCTTATTTTTTGATAGCTATCCTATCAATTGTGTTTCCTATATCACGTCCTATTAAAGACTCAATGATAACACTTGTTGAAATTGTTGCTTTATTTCCACTATTTAGTATTTCAGTTCGTCGTTTCCATGATTGTGGTCGCACCATGGCTGCACCGCTTATTATTGCAATATTTGACGGCTTATCAATCATTGAGAATATTTTTAAGATTGTGTTAAATGATTCTAGCGATAAATCATTATTTGAAATGGCAGGAAATATTGGACTATTCATTGGTTTAGTATATACTATAACATTTATTGTGACTGCGCTATATGCGCTTATTGTCTGTCTATTAGAAAGTGATAAAGGTCCTAATAAATATGGTGCAGAACCTGAAGTGCACTAGGCTGTAATAAGATACAAGTTTTAATATACCTACAATTATAAGTGCAAAATTTTTAAAGGTTTATAATGTAGAGACTAGGATACAAATCCCAACATAATCGCACAAAGATGATTAAAAAATTGAAAATCGTCTTTGTGCTTTTTTAATATTTTTGAAAATCACATAATAGTAGCTTAATAAATTTGATATGATGAATATTGAAATAAATATAAAGGTGGTAACATAATGAAGTTAAAATATGGGGTTATACTTTTGCTATCGATACTGCTTATATTAAGTGGTTGTAGTCAATCAGATAAAACGCAACGTAGTCAACATCAAAATGCGGATAAACAATCGCATACACCGTATCAAAGAATAGTGTCATTGATGCCAAGCAATACAGAAATATTATATGAATTAGGATTGAAGAAACAACTCATTGGCGTTTCTACTGTGGATGATTATCCTAAAAATATTAAAAAAGGAAGAAAACAATTTGATGCGATGAATCTAAATAAAGAGGCGTTATTAAAAGCAAAACCAGATTTAATTGTTGCGCATGAATCACAAAAAGCATCATCTGATAAAGTACTTAAAGCGCTACAAAAAAATGGTGTCAAAGTGATTTATGTGAAAGATGCTCAATCTATCGATGAGATGTATCAAACATTTAAACAACTAGGTAAGGTAACTCATCGCGAGCAGCAAGCAGAAGCTTTGATACAAGACACAAAACAAAACATTAAAAAAGTAGTTGATAGTATACCGCAGCATCAACGACAACAAGAGGTGTTTTTAGAAGTGTCCTCTAAACCAGACATTTATACTGCAGGGCGGCAGACATTTTTTAACGATATGTTAACTATATTACATGCACGAAATAGCTTTAGTTCAATTGAAGGTTGGAAAGCTGTTAGCAAAGAAGCTATTATTAAAAAGAATCCAGATATATTAATATCTACAGAAGGTATTTCAAAATCTGAATACAACGATATCGTAAAAAAACGAGGTGGATTTAATCAAGTGAAAGCAGTGAAAAATGGTAGAGTTGAAGTTGTGAATGGTGACGAAGTTTCACGACCTGGTCCACGTATTGATGAGGGATTAAAGGATTTAAAAGAAGCCATCTATAAATGATAATAAAGTTGGTAAAAATGTGTGGGCTATTGCTGTAAGACTAATAATTAAACAGTATGTTTGGAAAATATAGCTTGCTTTGTATATTAATTTATTGCTTATAGTATATAGCTTATTTACTGTGGTCAAGTGAGGTTTTAATAAAAAAGATAAAGAGTGACGATAATGAAAGGATATCAGGTAGTAAGTCTTTGGCTAGTGTTATTATGTTTAGTTATAGGCACTAGTCTGTTATGGAACTTAGGCTCAATATTAGATCAATTTAATCAAATGATATTGCTAAAGGTGCGCATACCACGGGTACTTGAAGCGTTAATAGCTGGTGCTGTTTTAACTGTAGCTGGTCAACTGTTTCAAATTGTATTAAATAATCCGTTGGCAGATAGCTTCACATTAGGCTTAGCAAGTGGTGCCACATTTGGTGCGGCGTTACCACTATTTATTGGTATCAGCGTACTCTGGATACCTGTCTTCTCCATTGGTACAAGCATGTTAACACTTATCTTAGTTCTAGCAATTGTCTATACGATGGCTAAACAACAACCAATGCGATTATTAATTATTACAGGTTTAATGATTGGTGCATTGTTTAATGCATTACTTTATATTTTAATACTGATTAAGCCTAAACAACTTAATAATGTAGCAAATTATATGTTTGGAGGCTTTGCTACGGCAGAATTTTATGAATCTTGGATAATGCTTGTGGTATGTTTGCCTTTATTACTATGTTTATTTATTATGATACCGAGAATAAAATTACTACAAGTTGGAGATCTTAAAGGACAATCATTAGGTTTAAATGTAACCACGCTTACTTTCTATGTTTTAATTATAGCCTCAATGATGTCTGCTATTGTAATAGCATATGTAGGGATAATAGGTTTTATAGGTATGATTATTCCGCAATTAAGTCGCAGGATACATCATCGTTACTCACTATATATTCAAATGATATTGAATATTATAATTGGTGGGACTATGATGGTGATAACCGATTGGCTAGGCGCAATTATTATTGCACCAGTTCAAATTCCGGCAAGTATTATTTTAGCCATCATAGGGATCCCCGTGTTATTTTTAATGTTGATAAAATCTGCACGTTTTTTAAGATGACAATAAGTCTTTGCTACGATAATACAAATTATATAATAAAGAGGGACAAACATGGATTTAAGTGGTATTAAAGCAGTTGTATTTGATTTAGAAGGCACTTTATTAGATAGAAAGAAATCAAGAGATAAGTTTATTGAAGAACAATATGAACGTTTCCATGATTACTTCGTGCATGTTCAATTAGCAGATTTTAAAAAGACATTTATTGAATTAGATGATGATGAGGACAACGATAAACCAAATCTCTATAAAGAAATTATTAAACAATTTCATATTGATCGTTTAACATGGAAAGATTTATTTCGAGATTTTGAAATGCATTTTTATCGCTATGTCTTTCCATACTACGACACGCTATACACTTTAGAACAGTTAACAGAACGAAATTATCTTACTGGTGTGATTGCCAATGGTAAGTCAAAGATCAAACAATTTAGACTTCACTCTCTAGGAATTGAACATGTAATTAATTATCTATCGACCTCGGAAATGGTAGGATACCGTAAGCCACACCCAAAAATATTTGAAGATATGATTGCTCAATTAGGAGTTACACCAAATGAAATGATGTATGTAGGTGATGATGCACTAAACGATGTAGCACCAGCAAGAGCGATGGGCATGGTTAGTGTATGGTTTAAACAAGAAGATGCGGAAATTGAGCCATTAGCTGAAGAAGTAGATTACACGATAACAACGATTGAAGAAATATTAGACATTTTACCTCAACAATCAGCAGGGAAGGGAGAATAATAAATGGAGTTATTTACAAGAAAAGGTGGTATTACGATTCATTATCATACTGCAGGTGAAGGTTATCCTGTAGTATTAATACACACGGCATATGATAACGCAGCTATATTTAAAGATTTATCTAAGAAGTTAGCAGAATCATTTCAAGTTGTGCTGATAGATTTGAGAGGGCATGGTTATTCTGATAAACCAAGAATCATTAAATTTAATGAATTTGCAGATGATATCATTTTATTGCTCGATTATTTATATATCGAGCAAGCAGCGTTTATAGGTCACGAATTAGGAGCTAACATTATAGCTGATTTAGCCGTACGCTATCCTGAATATTGTTCTTCATTAACGCTAGTCAATCCGACGTCAATAGAGGGTGAATTGCCTGCTGAACGTTTGTTCCGTAAGTATGCTAATGAAATAAGAAATTGGGAAGACAATAAACAAGAGAAATTTTTAGATAAACATAGATATTATAAACCGCGTCATTTAAACAAATATTTAAAACATATTGAAGACACAAATGCGATTTCCACTAAAGAAGAGATAGAAGCGGTTGAAGAAGTATTTAAAACAACAGGAATTGCACAGTCATTTGACCAAGTAACGCAACCTACATACATTATCTCTGGAGAACATGGTGAGCAAGTTACAAGTGTAGAGGCAAAAGAAGTTGCAGATTTAGTAGGACAACCACAGTTTGAAGTGTTTAATGCTTCTAGTTTGTATCCTTTTATTGAAGAACAAGAACACTTTATTAGTCAGGTTAGTTCGTTTATTAAAGCACATATACCTCAACAATAGTAAGTAAAGAAACGGCAGTTTATATATTTATTATATTACAAATTACATATTTTTGTAATATATTTGTAATAGTAGTGTTATTTTAGTAATATGTAGGGTATAATATGAATGAGCAAATGAAAGATAGAAACAATAGAAGGAGAGAAAGCTTATGAAAAAATTAATGGCATCATTATTAGTTTCTGGCTTGGTAATCAGTGGCGTAGGCATATATCATGTTGAAGCTGCATCTGGAAATACTTCTCAAACTGTAGAACAATTAACGCATGGACAAAAAAATATAGAAGATGTTAATATAGGCGAATCTATTAATAAAGTAACTAAAAAATATGGCACACCTATCTATTCAAAAGAGCCAAGTGGCAAAGAACATTATTATGAGTATCGCACAAGTAAAGGTGTTTTAGTTGTTACTGCAAATGGTCAAAAAGACCATGGTTATGTTACACGTATTTCTATGACTTATAATAAAGCAGATGGCCCAACATATAAGCATGTTAAGCACCTAGTGGGTAACAAAGCGATTGCACGCGTGCAATACAATAGCGTAAGTGGTAACTTTGGCTATATTGAAAATGGTAAAACAACATATCAATTTGCATCAAATTCACCAAAAGATAAAAATATTAAATTATATCGTATAGATATTGCAAAATAACTTTTTGTGCAACACTGACATATTAATAATAGAAGCGACAAATACATGTTTTAAATGATTGTATTTTGTCGCTTTCTTTTTGTCATGTGACTTATGTTAAACTTTAAGTAAATGCGAATAACTTATGATACAATTGATTATTGAATCAGTTACGTAAAGGAGTTTATCATGCGTCCTAATGATAAAATATTACTAGAAAATATCGATGATTACTTCACACATAAAGGTTTACCCTCAAATATTATTGATGATATTGAAGAAAAATATCGTCATGATTTAGCTAAATCTGAAGCAAAAAACGAGGATTATATTGAGTATAGAGGGAAGTCGCCGGCACAAATTATCTTGACCATTCAACGCAATATTTTTGGTTTACAAATCAACCCGGCGATTTTCTTCATCATTAATTTTGTGCTTATCTCATATTTATATGATAAACAATTTGTTATTTATCAAGCAGCAACAACGATGTCTATTTGTTATTGTATTATATTATTTCCATTGACAGTTTTACTGCATTTTAGAATAGAAGCTAAAAATTATTTATATAGCAACCGTGTCGAGATGATTATGGGAGTTGTTATCGCTATATTAGCTATGATTTTAATTGTAATGCGCGCATTCAATTTTAATTTGGGGATTGTGCCAGTTTCGATGTATGGCCATCAAGTGGTCTTCTTTGTAGGAATTGCGCTAAGTTTATTAGGCATGTTTCTAAAGCGGTATGAGTTTACAGGAATAGGCCTTCTCTTTGCACAAAAAACAATCGATGCAGTTATTCATAACCCTCATCAAGCTCAAATATTTTCATTAGTAATATGGATATTAATTGTTGTATTAGTGATATACTATACAATTCAATTATCATCACGCACCAAAATATAAAAATTTTAAAAGCTTAGCCATAGGTATTGCTATGTTATGTAGGATGCTATGGGCTAAGCTTTTTATAATAAATGAATATAAATACAAAAGTAATAAAGTGTTTTTAAACTTCTTAGCGTATTCTTAGCGGGAGTGGGTATACAGATTAGTAAAGGGAGGTGCCGTCATGGACAAAATTAAATCGTTTGACCAAAAAGAATTAGTATATAAAGACGAAGGTCAGGGCATTCCCATTATCTTACTACATGGTTTAAATGGTAATTTAGCGGGTTTTTATAATTTAGCAGCAGAGTTAAAAACACAGTATCGAGTTATTACATATGATTTACGTGGTCATGGTAAGTCTTCGAGACCAGATGTGTATCACTTATCTGACCATATTGGGGATTTAAAAGCAATCATGCGTCATTTGGGAATCTGTACGGCTCATTTAGTCGGCCATGAGATGGGGGGCATGGTTGCACGTGAATTTACTGAACAATATCCTAGCCGAGTGTTGTCTTTAACGTTGATTTCTTCTAAACGTAAGGCCGTCGTCCATGGTTTTACACAGTTGATGATTGAGCATCAAGAAGAGATTCAAGGTTTCAATCGTTCAGAGGCTATTTTGATATTATTTCCTTACATTTTCAAGGAACAAAGTCGGGCAATGAAATGGTTCCAAGCACAATATTTATATCATAAGGCTACGTCAGAAGACAATGCGACTGCCAGTAGAGCATTATATTCAATAAGCAATAGTCAAGCTGAACAACCAGCGACTATACATGTGCCAACATTGGTTATTGATGGCAAATATGATCCATTAATTAGTGACGATGATATTGATAACCATTTTACGCGTGTCCAAAAGGAGTTGTTTGAATACTCAGGACATGCACCACACATTGAAGAACCTGATCACTTTTTGTCATTTTTAACTCAGTTTATTGATGCAAGTCATTCTTAACATGATAATAAGCGAGATTGAGATCTATTGAAATTTAATAGTCTATAGTAAAAGATTATGGACAAATATGTTTTTAATGGCTTAATTTGTGTAGTGAAATGTGTTTTGATCATACTATTAGTAAAACTAGAATAAGTTTGTTATTACACTCATTTTCTAGTCAATAAAAAACGCGATTAGCTTATAGCTGATCGCGTTTATGCAATAATATTGCATTATTATGTGCTGACTTATGCATCTTTATTTGCTTCTGTAATACGGTTGTTTACTTGCTCTAATAGCTTGTCGATTTTTTTGCGTTGTGTTGCATTAACAAAAATTAATACAGTTCTTTCATCATGTTCGTTACGTCTTTTATCGAAATAGTTTTCTTGAGACAAATTTTTAACAGCTTTAACAACTTGTGGTTGTTTGTAATTTAAATGATTAATAATATCTTTCAAATAATATTTATCCTCTTTATTTTGACTGATATATGTTAAAACTGCGAATTCTTCAAAACTAATTGAGAATTCTTTCTTTATAATACCTTTCAATTTGTCAGCATAAGTAACCATCGCTAATAATTCAAAGCAATCATTGATTTTTGAAACTGCCATATGTGAAACCTCCCCAATATATTTCCTCATTTACTATAAGACACCGTACCCAATTTAATAATCATACAGATTTATAAAAAAATTAAAGCGTTGCCTATGGATAGTTTGAAGTCAATAAAACTTATTTAAATGCACTTAATGCTATATTATTTAGTTAATTATAACTAAATAAAAATAAAAAGTAAACATAAAAACACTTAATAAAACAAAATATTGTTTTGAGATAAGTTAGTTTTTATTTAACAGAATTTTCATATTACAAATTAATGTCGGCGTAATTTAGTTTAGTCTCATTATATAAAAAAATTAGTTAAGTGTCATTAAGTGTGCTCAATCATAAATATCTTTGGCTTCAGGATGTCTTACAACGCGGTCATTAATATTTAAACCTTGCGTTATAATAATATACCCTTTTTTTGAACTCTTAGTGTATTTTACTTCTCTTTTAATTAATTTGTTATTTTTTGAAATCAAAACGCAATCTTTTTGAATTAATACTGACTGTGGTAGTTCAAAAGTTGTGTGGTACGGTGCAACTTTAATGTGTGTGCCAAGAGGACAATTTTTATCAGATTTTATTATAACGCGATAAACAGAATTTTTTGTATGATATGCCTTAGGAATTGGAGAAATACTATTGATTTTGCCATAAAATTGTTGATTATTGCTGGTTAGTAATGTAACTTCTTCATCTATTTTAAATTTATTGCGGAATGTTTCTGGTAAATCTCCAACGATGATATGCTCTTCACTTGTAATCGTTAAGATAATATCATTTTCTTTTGAGGGCGTCGTGTTGTTTATCAAAACATACCCCTTGATTGGAGAAGTTAAACGTGTTACTAAATGATTTTGTTCAACTGCAATATCACTAATAAATTTTAAACGGGCTTGATCTTTAAATGTGTTAGAAACGTTTGAATGATTAATTTGAGTAAGCAATTTCTTTTGTGCAAGAATAAGGGGTTCTAATTGAGGATTATAGTAAGTTAATAAAGGTGTCTGTTTTTGGATGAGTTGCTGATTTTTGACATAAATATGATCTATATAGCCATAGCTTGAGTGATAACGTAATTCATAAAAGGATTTAGGTTGTTCCATAGCGGTAAATGAGGCTGATTGGTATGGTTTCACGGTTATTAAAGTTGGGGAAGATTTAGGCTGATTAAAATACGTGTGATAAACCATCAGGCAAATAGCTAGAACAATTAATAGTAGGAGTAAGGGGAAAATAAAACGATGTTTGAATATTGTGGGCAAGTTAAATCACCTCGGGGTTATTTTATAAAAATATTATACAATATTTTGGCTATATTGAAAGCCTCAGAACGATATTAAATGATTTCACGTTCTAAGGCTTGAGACAAGACAAATGTCTATTAAAAAAGCCGCAGCAAAATAATCCCTAAAGCAATGGCGATAAGACCGAATGTTTTTCTTATAGTGATACGATTTTGAGGTGTCCCCAATAAACCGAAATGATCAATAATAACACCCATAAGCATTTGACCTAACATACCTATAATCGTAGTTAAAGCTGCACCTAAATGAGGCATTAGGACAATGTTTGCAGTGACAAATGCTACGCCTAGCAGACCTCCGATAAAATGTATCGGATGCAATGCTCCTTGCGTTTCATGGTAACGCTCAAGACGTAAATTACGATGAAATAATAATGTTAAGATGAATAAAGCCATTGTTCCAACACTAAAAGACACTAGAGATGCAAAAAGGGAGGAATGCACTTGTTGGGCTAGCGAACTATTAATTGTTGTTTGTAACGGGGGTGCAAAACCAAAAATGAGACCAATGATAAGCCATAAATAAAAACGTGGCTGTTTGGTTTCAGTCAACTTTGATTTCGGCAAATAGTTCATTAAAATAATTCCTAAAAGCAAACAACATGTACCTAAAGCTTTGAGCGTAGTGAACGTATGTTGCTGAGCTCCAAGTATGCCAAAGGTATCGATAATTACCCCCATGAAAATTTGCCCAGTTACGGTCATGACAACTGTCAAAGCAGCACCCAGTCGTGGTAATAACAGTAAGTTACCTGTTAGAAAACAAACGCCAAGTAAACCACCTACAAACCATGTGTAATTAAAAGAAGTTTGTTGAGTATGTATGATATGTAGTAGCTGTGGATTGAATATTAAATTAAGCACAACTAAAAAAAGTGTTCCGGTGAAAAAGGAAATGGTCGATGCATAAAATGATGACTTCGTATAATAGCTTAGCCTTGAATTAATTGACGTTTGAATAGGTACGACCATACCGGCAATAAGACCGAATATAAATAGTAATATCATAAGTAAACACGCTTTCTTTAAAATAAGTGATTGGCCTTATTATAGCTGAAATAAAAGTACGATAAAAGATAGTTGTTAAAAAATAGATAGGGGGCGGGACAGAATTCATTGTGAATTCGTAGTCCCACCCCGGCAAGGTTGACTAGGATTGAAAAGCTTGGTGTAAGCGTATTTTCAATCCAGTTAACTACCATCAATATAGAGTTCAGAGCCTGAAAAATAATGATGCCCCAGACTCCGTCAAAAATGGTTAATAATAATCAATTGCTATGGATATTAGTATGAACAAGTTACTTTTCTTCAAAAATGGCAGTTGTTGATTTGTCAATGAGATAAGCCGCAATAGCTTTAACTGGTAAACCAGTTGTTGGATTTAAAATTTTCAATGCAATTAAGTTATTCATGGCTTCTTTAACATGATCTGCATCGGTTGTTGCAACGATATTTGGAACTTGCAGTCTAGCATTTTTATTATCAGCCGTTTTAAATACTAATTCTAGAGTTTTTGGCATGATAAGTCCTCCTTATTATACAATTTCTTCAGTTTTAATCGCTTCCACTTTATCAAATTTTAAACCAGTAAGTTGACTTATAATTTGAGAAAATGATTTGATTTGGTCTGCAGTGGCTTGTGGATTCAGTTTTGCAAAGCGTCGTTTTTGTTCTTGTGCTTTACCTGCATCATTAAGTTTGATTTCAGTAAGCTGAACAGTCAGTTGATTGATTTGATTCATTATTTTCACCTCCTTACACTTTATATATCGTTGCGCATTATCAAAAGAGCCAAATGAATTTGAATATATAAGCATAATTCTTTTATGTAACTTAAATATGTATTATTATTAAATGAGAAACAATTATGAGGTGGCCAAATGAATCAAGTAGAACCTATTAGAAATAAAGAAGATATTAAGCGTATGTATCAAGTGCTTAGCATGAAATCTAAGCGAGATTATTTATTTTTCAAATTAGCAATTCATACCGGCATTAGATTGACAGACTTATTAAAATTAGAAGTGAAAGATATTAAAAATCCGCAAAGAGGGAATATTAAAACAGCTTGGATTGAAAACACAGTACCGTCAATTAAGATTAAGTTGCCTGAAACATTACGTCAAGAACTGACAGATTATATTGATGACTATCAATTGGCTAATCAGCAATTATTATTCCAATCAATACGTACACATCAGGCGCTTTCAAGACAGCAGGCCTATAGAATTATTCATCAAGCAGCAGAAGAATTAGGTATTTTACATATAGGATTAACAACTTTGCGCAAAACATTTGCATATCATGCCTATGAATCGGGTATTTCAATTTCGATAATACAAAAATATTTAGGTCACCAGACGACGCAAGAAACAATGAAGTTTATTGGCATTAAGAAAATTGAGAAAAATCAAACAGTGATTGCATTGAATTTATAAGTAATCACTTACATAAAAGGAGGCTTTTGATGAGCATTGTTTATCTTATGGGTGCACTCATCGTTGTTATGGTAGTCGTTTTAGGCACTTTATTTATAAAGCCAAGTCAACGATATACTGGTTACATTGCACTACTTGCACCTATAATGGCATCAAGCTATTTTATTTATCACATACCTATAGTATTAAAAGAACAGTATCCAGCCATCCATATACCTTGGATGTCATCTATAGACATTAATGTAGATTTACGTTTAGACGGCCTTGGACTAATGTTTGGTTTGATTATTTCACTCATTGGGGTGGCAGTATTTTTCTACGCGACACAGTACCTTACTTCTGGAAAAGATAATTTACCTCGGTTTTTTATCTATTTATTATTATTTATGTTTGCTATGTTAGGTATTGTTGTTTCCAATAATACAATTCTGATGTACGTTTTTTGGGAATTAACAAGCATCTCATCTTTTTTACTTATTTCATATTGGTATAGCAATGCAAATAGTCAGCTAGGTGCTATTCAATCATTTATGATCACCGTGTTTGGCGGACTAGCGCTACTTGCAGGTTTTATCATGCTTTATATGATGACTGGAACAAATACGATTACTGAGCTTTTACAGCAACGACACCACATCTCCCAACAACCGCTATTTATTCCCGCTATGCTTCTAATGCTAATTGGTGCATTTACAAAATCAGCCCAATTTCCATTCCACGTATGGCTGCCCAAAGCGATGGCAGCGCCCACACCGGTTAGTGCATATCTGCATTCAGCAACAATGGTGAAAGCTGGATTATTTCTGTTATATAAATTCACACCATTACTTGGTTTAAGTGATAGTTATATTTATATTGTGACATTTGTCGGTTTAATTACGATGATATTTGGAGCTATCGCAGCGCTAAGATTATATGATTTAAAAGGGATATTGGCTTATTCTACTATTAGTCAACTCGGCATGATTATGTCAATGATTGGTCTTGGAGGTGGAATTGCACAACAAACTACAGGTAAAATGGCAGAATTATACATCATGATTTTATTTGCTGGTTTATTTCATTTAATGAATCATGCCATATTTAAATGTGTATTATTTATGGGTGTAGGCATTATTGATCATGAAGCAGGTACACGAGATATTCGTCGTCTTGGAGGTATGAGGCATCATTTTCCTAAGATGCATATTGTCATGACATTAGCAGCATTATCCATGGCAGGGGTCCCGTTATTGAATGGGTTCTTAAGTAAAGAAATGTTCTTCGACGGACTAGTGCATGCGCGTAATCTAGCACAATTTGATATAACGTTAACAATCATCGTTACAGCGATTGGTGTTATTGCAAGTCTCTTTACTTTTATTTATGCATTATACATGGTTAAAGAAACCTTTTGGGGTAAATTTGATACGCAAAAAGTCCCTCGAAAAAATATTCACGAGCCGTGGCTATTTAGTATACCTGCAGTGATATTAGGTCTGCTTATTCCGATTATTTTCTTTATTCCCAATTTGTTTACGCAACACATTGTCATACCTGCACTACGTAGTGTTTCTCAGTTGGGTACAGAAGTTGAAGCTATCGCACCACACGTTTCACAATGGCATGGCATAAATTTACCGCTAATTTTTACCATTGTTATCATCGCTGTAGGTTTACTTGGAACACTGTTTATTGATTGGAAATATCTCCGTTTAGGCATGTTAAAAACGGCTTCAATTACACAATCGTATCGCTCAGTGTATCAATGGTTTGAAAGATATTCTGGACAAAGTATTAGAAAATTAATGAGTAATCGCTTGAATTATTATTTGATTATTACGTTGATGATTTTTTCTGTGATTGTTGCTTATGGCATGATTCAAGTTGGTTTTCCCAAAGTGGCAGAAGTTCATGTTTCAGAATTTGGCCCCCTTGAAGTGATTTTACTTATATTAATTAGCATTGTTGGTATTGCGCTTGTCTTTATTAGACAGCGTTTGACAATGGTTATTTTAAATGGTGTGATTGGCTTTTCTGTGGCATTGTTTTTTATTGCAATGAAAGCCCCTGATTTGGCACTTACACAACTTGTTGTTGAGACAATTACAACGATACTATTTATTGTCAGCTTTTCACGTTTACCAAACGTGGCTCGTAAAGCACCCAATATGATGAAAGAAACGATTAAAATTATTATTTCATTGATTGTTGCTGGGTCAGTAATGATGCTTATTTTCATCACACAAAATGGAGAAAGCATCAGTTCAATCTCTAAGTATTATCTTAATGCTTATCAACTAACGGGTGGAAAAAATATTGTCAATGCTATATTAGGAGATTTTCGTGCATTAGATACTATGTTTGAGGGCTTGGTCTTAATTATCGCTGGATTAGGTATCTTCACATTACTTAACTATAAAGATCGGAGGGGTCAAGATGAAAGAAAATGATGTAGTTCTAAAAACAGTTACTAAAATTGTAGTGTTTATTTTATTAACATTTGGTTTTTACGTTTTCTTGGCTGGGCATAATAACCCAGGTGGCGGTTTCATTGGTGGACTTGTTTTTAGTTCGGCATTTATTCTAATGTTCTTGGCCTTTGACGTGTCAGAAGTATTGGCAAGTTTACCAGTTGATTTTAGAAAGTTGATGATTTTAGGTGCATTAATTTCTGTTACGACTGCCATTGTTCCTATGTTTTTTGGCAAGCCGTTTTTATATCAATCTGAAGCGCATTTACATTTGCCTATTTTCGATGAATTGCACCTAACTACGGTTACCTTATTTGAATTAGGCATCTTGCTGACGGTGGTTGGCGTGATTGTTACAGTGATGTTATCCATTAGTGGTGGTAAGTCATGAACATCATTTTATTATTAGTTATAGGATTCTTAGTATTTATAGGAACATACATGATCCTATCACTTAATTTAATTCGAATTGTTATTGGTATTTCAATTTACACGCATGCTGGGAATCTTATTATTATGAGCATGGGTAAATATAGTAGTCATATGACGGAGCCGCTTATTGGAACTTCGAATACGAATTATGTTGATCCTTTATTACAAGCTATTGTTTTGACTGCCATTGTTATTGGCTTTGCGATGACTGCTTTTCTACTCGTCTTAGTATACAGAACTTATCGTGTAACGAAAGAAGTAGAAATTAACTTGCTGAGAGGAGATGAAGAGAATCATGAGCAATAATTTACTTATTTTACCCATTCTTCTTCCTTTTCTCTGTGCGCTTGTCTTAGTTTTTACTAAAAATAAAAACAATACTTCAAAAATATTATATATTGGGACGATGTCTGTTACGACCGTTATTTCTTTAGCATTATTAATATATGTGTTGAACCATAAGCCAATCACTTTAGATTTTGGAGGTTGGAAAGCACCCTTCGGCATCCAATTTTTAGGCGATTCTCTTAGTTTATTGTTGGTAACAATAACGTCATTTGTGGTTACTTTAATTATGTCATACGGGTTTGGTCGTGGTGAAAATCGAGTTAACCGTTATTATTTACCAACGTTTATTTTATTTTTAACTGTTGGTGTGATTGGATCCTTTTTAACTTCTGATTTGTTCAACTTATATGTGATGTTTGAGATTATGTTATTGGCTTCATTTGTACTAGTTACGTTAGGACAATCTGTTGAACAATTAAGAGCGGCAATTATTTATGTCGTACTTAATATTATTGGTTCGTGGATTTTCTTGCTGGGTATAGGTTTGTTGTACAAAACGGTAGGAACGTTGAATTTTACTCAAATTGCATTAAGGCTTGATCAAATGCAGGATAATAAAACAATCATTATTATTTCATTAGTCTTTATAGTTGCATTTGGTTCCAAAGCTGCATTGGTCATCTTTATGTGGTTGCCTAAAGCTTATGCTGTGTTAAATACAGAGTTGGCTGCGCTATTTGCTGCATTAATGACCAAGGTAGGTGCCTATGCATTAATTCGTTTTTTCACTTTGCTGTTTAATCAACATACTGGAGTCACGCATCCATTGCTGGTATTTATGGCATGCATCACGATGCTTATTGGTGCGTTTGGTGTGATTGCTTATCATGACATAAAGAAAATCGCTTCTTATCAAGTAGTCTTATCAATTGGATTTATTATTCTAGGTCTTGGTTCTAATACTTTTGATGGCGTTAATGGAGCTATTTTTTATCTAGCTAATGATATGGTTGTTAAAACAATGCTCTTTTTCATTATAGGTAGTTTAGTTTATATGACTGGTTATCGGGAGTATAAATATTTAAATGGCTTAGCTAAAAAAGAACCATTGTATGGTGTAGCATTTGTCATTATGATTTTTGCATTAGGTGGCGTGCCGCCATTTAGTGGTTTTCCAGGGAAGGTGCTTATTTTTCAAGGTGCCATTCAAAATGGCAATTATATAGGTTTAACGTTATTGATTTTGACGAGTTTAATAGCGATGTACAGCTTATTTAGAATCTTTTTTGTGATGTATTGGGGTGATGCGGATGGTGAACAAGTAAATTTCAATCCATTACCGACACATCGTAAAAGTATTTTAAGCGTACTAATTGTAGTTGTCATTACAATGGGAATTGCTGCACCGATCGTCCTTAATGTTACTGAAGATGCTACAAAGATGAATATGGATGGAC
Source organism: Staphylococcus sp. HMSC62D11 (assembly GCF_001839145.1). Taxonomy (NCBI): domain Bacteria; kingdom Bacillati; phylum Bacillota; class Bacilli; order Caryophanales; family Staphylococcaceae; genus Staphylococcus; species Staphylococcus sp. HMSC62D11. The sequence continues at coordinate 101,928 of NZ_KV840197.1, forward strand.
ACACATTTCATCAACTAGTTAATCCACACTTGAAGGAGGAACTAAAATGAGACAAGTAGTTTTAAATATTTTAATTGCATTTTTATGGGTCTTATTTCAAGATGAAGATTCATTCTTGTTCTCAACGTTCTTCTCTGGATATGTGATTGGTATCGTTGTTATTTACATTTTGCATCGTTTTTTCAATCAAGAATTTTATCCTAAGAAACTGTGGGTAGCATTTAAATTTTTAATGGTTTATTTATACCAATTAGTTACATCAAGTATCTCGACCATTAATTATATTTTGTTTAAGACGAATGATATGAATCCTGGGTTGTTGACATATGAAACCACATTGAAAAATGATTGGGCTATTACCTTTTTAACGATATTGATTATTATTACGCCTGGTTCTACGGTTATACGCATTTCAAAGAAAACGAACAAATTTTTTATTCATAGTATTGATGTGTCGGACAAGGATAAAGCAACTTTACTCAGAAATATCAAACATTATGAAGACTTAATTTTGGAGGTGATGCAATAATGATAGCGACTTTAACCATGTTCTTTACGACGAGTGCGTTAATTGTTTTTGGTATTGCATTACTTATCGCTATGTTTAGATTAATTAAAGGGCCAACAACAGCGGATCGTGTAGTGGCTTTTGATACAACGAGTGCTGTTATCATGTCCATCGTAGGCGTATTGAGTGTTATTAATCGTACAGTATCATTTTTGGATTCTATCATGCTCATTGCTATCATATCCTTTGTAAGCTCTGTATCAATTTCTAGATTTATAGGAGGAGGGCGTGTGTTTAATGGAACTAACAAAAGAAATAATTAATTTATGTGCCTCAATTCTAATATTTCTAGGTAGTATGATTGCATTGATTAGTTCAATAGGCCTAGTCAAATTTCAGGATGTCTTTTTAAGAAGCCATGCCTCAACTAAAAGTTCTACATTGTCAGTGCTATTAACGTTGGTAGGAGTATTAATATTTTTTACTAATGAACAAAGTTTCTTTAGTGTGAGATTGTTATTATCTATCGTCTTTATTAATTTAACTTCTCCAGTAGGAATGCATTTGGTAGCACGTGCTGCCTATCGTACTGGAGCTTATATGTATCGCAAAGATGATGTGCCACGACAGTCAACAATATTGCTGAGCTCAAAGGAATTTAACACACCTGAGGAATTAAAAACACGTGCTAAATTAAGAGAAGAACGGCGCGAGAAATTATATTATGATTTTACGCAAAAAGATGTTGGAAAAAAGAAACAAACTGATTCATCAGATTATAGCGATGATAAATAAGAACTATGATCTTCGAGCAGGTCTCATCATAACACTGCTAGAAGAAATTAAATGACATATTGACCTAAATATATTATTTAAGCAAGTCATTTAAAATAATGTATACAACATGTTAAAATTTATTACAAGTTTAATTGAAATTTAATCAATGCATGACATAGAACAATATTAGGCTCAGTTCCTTCCTTTATGGTCATCCTCTATGCTTATGTTTATTGTTATCTACATAAAAGAGACATTGTGATTGCAATTACTCAATGTATTGAATAACTCAATTATGCAAAGAAAAAATGGAGAGGTGAAAGATTGGAAATATTTGAAACGATTCTAATATTTCTCGGTGTCGTCATCATAAGCTCTTTTGTGCATACTTTTATACCTAAAGTACCTCTTGCGTTCATTCAAATTACATTTGGCATGCTACTTTTCTTAACTCCTGTTCCTGTTGAATTTAACTTTGATACCGAATTATTTATGGTTACACTAATTGCACCATTACTATTTGTAGAGGGTGTTAACGTATCAAGAGTGCACTTAAGACGTTATATTAAACCAGTTATGTTAATGGCTTTAGGTTTAGTAATTACGACAGTGCTTGGTGTAGGATTATTTGTACATTGGATTTGGCCGGAATTGCCCATTGGTGCGGCCTTTGCATTAGCAGCTATCCTTTGTCCAACAGATGCAGTTGCTGTGCAGGCAATAACAAATGGCAAAATACTACCTAAAGGTTCAATGACTATTTTAGAAGGTGAGTCTTTACTTAATGATGCTGCAGGTATCATTTCATTTAAAATAGCAGTGGGCGTTTTAATTACAGGTGTATTTTCAATTTTTGAAGCGATTGAACAATTTTTAATTGCCTCAATTGGTGGTGCCATTGTCGGTGTCATTATCGGTGTTGCTTTGGTAAGATTCCGCTTAACATTAACACGTCGAGGCATTGAAAATATTAATATGTTTACCTTCATACAACTATTAACACCGTTTGTGACATACTTAGTTGCTGAAATGTTTCATGCTTCAGGTATTATTGCGGCGGTTGTGGCTGGCTTAGTTCATGGCTTTGAAAGAGATCGTATTGCCCAAACGAGAACACAATTGCAAATGAGCTATAACCATACATGGAATATTCTAGGATATGCACTAAATGGTTTTGTTTTTTCTATTTTGGGCTTTTTAGTGCCTGAAGTTGTGGTTAGAATTATTGATAATGAACCACATAATTTACCATTTTTAATGGCGATAACCGTGCTGATTGCTTTGGCTGTATATGTCTTTAGGTTTATTTGGGTTTATGTATTATATCCATATTTTTATTTATCTGTCAGCCCTTTTCAAAAGATGATGTCTAAAGAAGAAGATAAGACAGATGAAAAACCGCCAAAGAGAAGTTTGTATGCCTTAATCATGACGATATGTGGCGTACATGGTACCATTTCATTGGCTATCGCGTTGACATTACCATATGTATTGGCAGATCATCATGCATTTACGTTTCGTAATGATTTATTATTTATTGCATCTGGGATGGTCATCATTAGTTTAGTTATTGCTCAAGTGGCTTTGCCACTAATAACACCGAATGCACCTAAAGCGAAAATCGGTAGTTTAAACTTTAAAGAAGCAAGAATATATATATTAGAAAATGTGATTGATTATTTAAATCAACATGCGACATTAGATACTAGCTATAAATATGGTAATGTGATTAAAGAATATCATGATAAATTAACATTTCTAAAAACGATGTCGAAAGATGATGAAAATTCTAAAGAACTAGAGCGATTACAAAAAATTGCATTTAATGTAGAAACAAAAACATTAGAAAATCTTGCTGAGGAAGGTAACATTACGACGAGTGCACTTGAAAACTATATGCGCTATGCTGAACGTACGCAAGTCTATCGTCAAGCTTCATTAATCCGACGTATGATTGTTGCTGTGAGAGGTATGTTACTTAAAAGTCGTGTAAAGACACGTATCAATGCATCTTCTTCTTTGAGCGTTACAGATAACCTTACAGAGTTGGCGAGAATCAATAAATTAGTACATTATAATGTCGTAAGTCGTTTAGCAAAAGAAGCAACAAGTGACAATACTTTAGAAATTGGTATGGTCTGTGATGGTTACTTAATGCGTATTGAGAACTTAACACCTGATAATTTCTTTAATACTAAAGCAGAAAATACAATGACTAAAATCAAGCTCAACGCATTACGAGAGCAACGTCGCGTATTAAATTCATTAGTTGAAGATGAAGAAATCACTGAAAGTACTGCATTAAAAATTAGAGAAGCGATTAATTATGATGAAATGGTTATCGTTGATAGTTTGACAGATTAAAACAAAAAGAGTGCGCGTTTGGGGAGTGTATGGGTTACACAAACGCGCACTAATTTTATATGGTATAAGCTTTATACCACCATATCGTGTATAGGTTGATTATAAGTTTTACGGAGGATGATGTTTACAACACAAAGTGTGTCAGTATGATTTATACACGATATGGGACTACAAAGCATACTAATATTATAAAGGTGACCTGCTCACCTCAAAGGTGATTGGGGCAAGCAGGTCTGCTATTACTTCATACTATTATGAATGATATCAATATTATATTTCATCATATTGTAGTATGAATCGCCTTTGCTTCCTTTTTTACCAATTGAATCGGTAAAAACTTCGCCATAAATATCTTTATTGGTTTCTTCAGAAAGGCTTTGCATAGCTTTTTTATCTACACTTGTTTCAACAAGTAAATGTTTTACTTTATTATCTTTAACAAATTTTGTTGCTTGTTTCATTTGTTCAGGTGTACCTTGTTTTTCGGTATTAATCTCCCAAATATATCCTGAATGAATATTGAATTGTTTTGAGAAATATTTAAAGGCGCCTTCACTAGTAATCATCGTTCGTTCTTTTTTCGGTATGTCATTAAATTTTGCTTTACTATGATTATTTAATTTTGTAAGTTTATTTAAATACTTATTGCCATGCTTGTCGTAAGATGAAGCATGTTTTTTATCAATATCTTTCAAGGCTTGTTGAATATTTTTGACATATTGAATACCGTTGTCTAGGCTTAGCCAAGCATGTGGGTCTAGTTTGTCTTTATTGCCATTTTCTCCGTTTAGATAAATGGGTTTAACGCCTTTGGAAACAGCAATAACATTTTTATCTTTCAGTGATTTTCCGGCTTGTTTTAAAGCATTTTCAAACCATGCATCACCAGATTCTAAATTTAAACCATTGTAAAAAATGACATCAGCATCTGTAAGCTTTTTAATATCTTTCGGTTTTACTTCATATTCATGAGGGTCTTGTCCTACTGGAACAATACTATGTATATTTACATTATTACCACCGACATGTTTGACCATATCATATATAATAGAGTTTGTTGTTACAACGTTAAGTTTTTTATGATTGTGCGATGTATCTTTACTTCCGCAAGCTGTTAATACTAATAACAGTGCAAGTATAAAGGGAATTAACTTTCGCATGATGAAATACCTCTTTTCTGTTTGTTAGCTAATTTTTTAAAAGTAAATACAATAACGTATGTAATAAACGTACAGATAACGATAGATGCACCACTAGGTAAGTTGTATAGATAACTAAAGAACATACCAATGATTGAACATATCGTACTCAATAAGCTAGAAACCATCATCATTGTAGATAGTTGCTTCGTGATTAAAAATGCAGTCGAAGCAGGCGTAACTAGTAGGGCAACAACGAGAATGATACCCACAGTCTGAATGCTGGCAACTGTAACTAATGCAAGTAGCAGCATGACAAAATAATGTAGCAATGATGTGTTCAAACCGCTCATTTTACTAAATGTAGGATCGAACGTTGAAATCTTCAATGGACGATAAAAAATAATAATTAATACTAAAATCAGTCCACAGATTATCAGTGTTGACAAAAATGCTTGATTCGTAATCGCTAATAAATTACCAAATAAAATGTGATACAAATTAGTTGAACTTTGAATTAAACTAATCATGATAACTCCGAGTGCCAAGAAAGCGGTGAAACAAATTCCTATAGCTGCATCGGGTTTAGTTTTACTTTTATCAGAAATAAAACCGATAAATAAACTTGCAAGCATACCTGAAATCATTGCACCAATGAAAAACGGTATATGTAAGATAAAGGATACCGCGACACCAGGTAGCACTGCATGACTCATGGCATCACCCATAAGTGATAATCCTCGTAAGATGACTAGACTACCGACAGTACCACATGCGATACCTACAACAATTGAAGTAATTAAGGCACGATGTAAAAATTGGTAATCTAATATTTGATTTAGAAAATCTATCATAAACAGCAATGGTACTCCTTTCTTAAATAGTGTTATTTTCCGAGGAATGTCTCATAGATGAGTTCACTATTAACAACGGATTTAGTCGGACCTAAATAGCGCAATGTTTTGTTTAATAACAACACACGATCAAAATAGGCTTCAGTTTTAGATAAGTCATGATAAACAATAAAAATAAGTTTACCACTTCGCTTCAACGCTGCTAATTTTTGCATGATGATATCTTCACTTCTAAAATCTATACCAACAAATGGTTCATCTAAAAAATAAATTCTACTTTCAGACATTAGAGCACGTGCTACAAGGACACGTTGTAGTTGTCCTCCGCTTAGCTGTGAGATTTGTTTATGGCGCAGCGGTGTTAGTTCTAAATCGTCCATAACTTCGACGAGATGTTGACGTGCACTTTTCGGAATTTTAGTAAACCAACCTGTTTCCTTATAACAGCCAGAGAGGATGACTTGTTCTACACTAATAGGGAAATCAATATCGATGTTGGCTTTTTGAGGAATATAGGTCATAGATTTTAACTGATGTTGTATCGGTTTATTAAATAATGTTTGTTTCCCGCTTGCTTGAAACTCACCAATCAGTGATTTAATTAATGATGACTTGCCGGCACCGTTAGGACCTATAATACCAATTATTTCGCCTTGTATTGGTATTTTAAAAGAAATATCTTTCAAGACAATTTTACCGTCAAGTTGAAGTGTTAAGTTAGAGACTTCTAAAATGTTTACACCCCCCTAATAAAAAGTTTAGGTTAACCTAATTTATTTCATGATAAACTCTGAACTTTTAACATGTCAAGTATTTTCATGGTACAATTAGGTGAATGTGTCTGTGAGGTGAAGAAATGTTAACAGAAGAAAAAGAAGATTATCTTAAAGCTATACTTGCAAATGATGGTGATCATCAATTTGTTTCCAATAAGCAGTTATCGCTCTATCTTGAAATTAAGCCACCATCAGTTAGTGAAATGGTGAGTCGTCTAGAAAAGGCTGGATATGTGGAAACTAAGCCGTATAAAGGAGTTAAACTGTCTCAAGAAGGTTTAATTCATACATTAGATATTATTAAACGTCATCGCTTGTTAGAATTATTTTTAATTGAAGTGTTGAAGTATAATTGGGAAGAAGTGCATCAAGAAGCAGAGGTATTAGAACATAAAATTTCTGATTTATTTGTACAACGCTTAGATGCGATTTTAAACTATCCAGACACTTGTCCACATGGAGGTATTATTCCACGGAGTAATGAATACAAAGAGAAATATACAACTTCTATCTTAAATTTTGAACCAGGAGAGCATGTGATAATAAGACGTGTGAGAGATAAGACGGAGTTATTGGTTTATTTATCAAGTAAAGACATCTCAATTGGCAATGAAGTGGAAATAGTAGCTAAAGATGAGACGAATAAAGTGCTTATTTTAAAAAGGACTGATAATACGTCAATCTTAAGTTTTGACAATGCGGAGAATATTTTTGTTGAGCAAGCGTAATGATTTTGGTCACGCGTTAAAACTGCATCATACAAAGGATATTCATTAAAATAAGAATAAATATATCGTAGGAGCAAGAAGTCAGAATTTGATTTCTCGCTCCTTTTATTTTTACTGATGCAAATTAAGCTATAAGATGGGGGTAGTTATTAGTAAAATGAGTATTGGAATAACAGATATAAACTGTAACCGTTTATCGAAATCCAAATTAAACTGAATGCGATACTAGGGACATGTGTCATATCTGCTAATGCCTGCCCATCCCATTGGGTTTTAGGACGTTGAAATGTTAATTTAACAATTGTCCAAGATGATTGGATGACTTCGCCTAACAGTACACCTAAAATAAAATGATAACTATAAGACATTATTGTATGTGTAAAAGTATACTGCGCTTGCTGTAAAAATAAATATAATAATGTTACCAACAATATCAAAATGATAATGGGAGACCATTTTCTAGACGTTAAAATTAGAAAATAGATAAAAATAGCAATATAGCATATTAGAAAAATGATTGGATGCTCAGAATGTGCCGAAGCAGCACCAACAAGTAACATAATTGGAGGCAAAATATAGCCACCTAATGTTGTTATTCCATGACCTAATTTACTAGTTGATTGTGTAATCGCATAACCTTGTTGTGATGTCATCTGTCTTTCATATGGTCGCGTAACAATAACTAAATCTTTAGCGCGACCGCCACTTATTTTATTAAATAGAATATGTCCAAATTCATGTGTTAAGACAGGTATGTAATTTAATAAAATATCAAGATAGGCAAGAACAGGATGATATCTGTAATGATGAATTAAAATATATAAGATACCAATTAACACAATGATATAAAATTTTAAAGTTATCACGGTGGTAAATAAATCTTCTAAATACAACATAATAAACCTCGTAATCTTTTGTTTTTAGTACATGATATTTTTATTATACGCTACTTTGAATATTTTAACTTTTGGACTTTAGATGTATTTTTAAGAATACAATTGCAAACGGGAATAATGTATCATAAACTATATATTCAAAGTATATAGTTATCACGCATGTCGATAATTAGATAGAAAACTCGAAGGAGCATACTGCTATGAGTAATCACGACAAGCCTCACAAAATAGATATTTTAGGTGTTCGATTTGATAATGTGACCATGTTGGAAATGGTAGAAAACATAACAGCATATGTTGAAAATGAAGCGCAAGACGATAATATGTGGATTGTAACTGCTAATCCAGAAATTGTTGATTATGCGTCTACACACGTACATTATAGAAACTTAATCAATCAAGCCGATTACGTCGTAGCAGATGGCACGGGCATTGTTAAAGCATCAAAGCGTTTAAAACGACCATTAGCTCGACGTATTCCTGGGATAGAACTTATGGATCAATGTTTAAAAATGGCTAATATAAAGCGTCAACGTGTATTCTTATTAGGAGCGAAAAATGAAGTTGTGACTAAAGCACAACGTCGTTTACAACAACGTTATCCATATATTACGTTTGCTAGTCATCATGGATATGTTGATACACATGATGAGACAGTATTAAAACGAATTAAAAAATTAAATCCCGATTATATTTTTGTTGGTATGGGTTTTCCAAAACAAGATGAATGGATTGTCGCACAGCAACATCAGTTTAAGCATACGGTAATGATGGGTGTTGGAGGTTCTTTTGAGGTCTTTAGTGGCATGAAAAAAAGAGCACCTAAAGTATTTAGAAAATTAAATATAGAATGGGTTTATCGGTTGTTAATTGATTGGAAACGTATCGGACGTCTTAAAAGCATCCCTATATTTATGTTAAAGGTTGCTAAAACACAGTATAAAGAACATAAAGAGCAGCATAAGAAATAAGCAAAAATAAAGTCGAGACGATGTGCCATATGCACTTGTCTCGACTTTTTCCTTTATTTATATCATTTAATTTCAAACAGGGGCGTTATATTGCAATGATCGAATAGGGGGAGCAAGATAACGTAACAGATTTAGTTATGAGTATTATTTTGCTGTATAGCTTGAACTAGCAATACGTCCACTATCAACAATAATATCTTTCTTTTGGAAAGGTTCATTGTTAAAGAAACGAGTTAAAATATCTTTAACGCCATCTTCAATACGTTGCTGTGATTCTAATGTCATGCCGGAATAATGAATCGTCATACCATTACGTGGCATTGTTCTCCAAGGGTGTGTTGCAGGTGCAGGTTGTGGATACCATACATCTCCAGCATAGCCTTGAATATGACCACTATTAACTGCAGCAACAAGTGCGTCAGTATCTACGATTTTACCTCGTGCAGTATTAACAAGATAGCTGCCTGTTTTCATTTGAGATAACACATCAGCATCAAATAGTGTGTCGGTAGAAGGTGTTAATGGCGCATGAATTGTAATTGCATCACTTGTGCGTACAAGTTCTTCAAACTCTACAAAATGAGACAGTTCAGAATCTTTTTGATTGATAGGATCATAATGTTGAATGTTAACATTAAATGGTTTTAAACGTTCTGCTACAAGCTGTCCAATACGGCCAAATCCAAAAATACCAATTGTTTTGTGCTGTAATTCACGTGCTTGATTACCTACTTTAGAAAGGTTCCATTCACCTTCAACAGCTTGACGATGACCTTCCATATAGTTTCTTAAAATAATGAGTAAGTCCATAACAGCATGTTCTGCAACACTTACCGTATTGCTACCTGTTACTTCTACAACGGCAACGTCATGTTCACTAGCTGCTTCAAGATCGACATGGTCTGAGCCAACACCAGCAGTAATAGCAAGTTTTAGTTTTGGTGCTTGTTCGATACGTTTTCTAGTTAAATAAGCAGGATAGAATGGTGCGCTAATAATAATATCTGCATCACTTAAGTGTTGATCTAAGTCTGTTTCTCCATTTTTTAAAATGACAAGCTCATGCTCTGTATGTTCAAGAAAATCAGGAAGACCGATTGCTTTTGTTGTATTTAATAATTGATTATCTAAACCTTGTTCTGTTTCTGGGAATAATGCCACAATTTTCATAATTAATCCGCTCCTATTTATATAAATTAAAATGTTAATCTCATGGCTAATGAGAATATATTAAAAATTAGTAAAAAAAAATACTCAGTCTTGTTCGACCACCTCCTAAAATGCATACTTTGATTAGCATATTTGAAAAAGTGGGTTAGCAAACAGCACTGAGTACCTTACACCAATCCCTTAGATTGATAATTATTCGATTGTTTTGTCAAAGACGAATATAGAAACGACTTCATCCGTTTTTAAATCAACATCTGTAAATAATTTTACAAATTTTGCACCAACAAGTTTCTCCATTTCAGTTGGAGGGTTTTGCTGATATAAAGCTTTTATTTCTTCGGTTCTGCCATATTTCAACATGCTTTTAAAATCGTCATTTCTTAAATAGAAATTTTCAACTTTACTTAAGCTTCCGGTCATGTGACAGACAGCCCAATTATCTTTAAAGAATACTTTAATATTTTCTGGGCCTTTACCGATATATGACTTACGGTATGCACGTACAAGGTTTGCAAATTGTTGTGATGTCTTGTTAGTAATGACTCAATCACCTACTTTTCCAAACGCATAAAATGTGTCTAATTTGTTACATCTGTTTATATCATAGTACTGATTAGGTTATTTGAAAAGTAAAAAACTCAAAATTTATGAATTTTTTTGTTTCATAAATTTTGAGCTAGTGTCATTATTTTATGATAAAGCGATTTGCATCCAAGTTTTTACGAAATGCTTTTTGTTCTGCTTTGGATTTTTTCCTGAATTCTTTTAAAAATTGTTCGTATTGAGGTAAAACGTCATCAATATCACCAAATTCTTTGAGTTTACCGCCCTCAATCCAAGCGATTTTCGTACAAAATTCTTTAACTTGACGAATGTTATGACTTACAAAGAAGATGGTTTTGTTCTGTTCTTTAAATTCATAGATTTTATCTAGACATTTTTGAGTGAACGTTTGGTCGCCTACAGATAAAGCTTCATCGATAACTAATATGTCAGGATTAACAGTTACATTGATTGAAAAACCTAATTTTGCACGCATACCACTTGAATATTTTTTCACAGGTTGATAAATAAACTCACCTAATTCACTGAATTCAATAATTTGTGGCATAAGTTTCTTAATTTCTTTGCGTTTAAAGCCCATGCAGAGCATTTTAAACTCAATGTTATCAACACCACTAAGTTGCCCATTAAGTCCAGCGTTAATGGCGATGACACTTACATCACCGTGACGCTCAATATCGCCAGATGTAGGGGATAGAGAGCCGCCAATCATATTGCTTAACGTAGATTTGCCTGAACCGTTGATTCCAACTAGACCAATCACATCACCTTCATGAGCAGTAATTGAAACATCATCTAAAGCGAAAAAGGTATTGTTTTTATGCTTTGGAATTAGCGCATCTTTAATGCGTTCTTTGTTTGTTCGATAAATGCGATATTCTTTTGTAACATTTTTAATGTTTACCGATACGTTCATAATTAAACCTTCCTTACGTGCATTTGTATAGATTATAATATATCACACATCAGTTGTGAAATTTATTAACCTGGTGTAAAGTGAATAGAAGATTTCAGTGATACATCATAAAAGATATCACTCGACTATTAAGATGATTACATATTGATGAAAGATACTGCTAAAACGATAAGTTTGGATGAAATTTATCGATATTTGCCAACTTAAAGCTACTTTTTAAGTTAAATGATAGTATAATGGTTAAGTAATAAAGTAAACGTGTGCAACAATAAAAGGTAACTGTTTACAACTACAGGTTATCGTATGAGTGTGTAACACAGGTTATGCATGCGCAAATAACAGTGGACAGTCAAGTAAAAATAGAAATATGTAATACGTTTGAAAGTGTGGTTTATACGATGTCAGCAGTCTTAACTGTGTTAAAAGAGCATATAAAAAACTTTTATTTAATTCAACGTTTGGCACAATTCCAAATTAAAATTTCTAACCATAATAACTATTTAGGAATTGCATGGGAATTATTAAATCCAGCGTTACAAATTATGGTTTATTGGCTTGTGTTTGGTTTAGGAATTAGAAGTAACAATCCTATTGATGGCGTGCCTTTCGTACTATGGTTATTAGTGGGTATTAGTATGTGGTTTTTTATCAATCAAGGAACATTAGATGGTACGCGTTCTATCTCTCAAAAATTTAATCAAGTTGCTAAAATGAACTTTCCATTATCTATTATTCCAACATATATTGTGACGAGTAAGTTCTATGGACACATTGGCTTGTTAACATTAATTATTTTAGCATGTATGGGTGCAGGGATTTATCCATCTATTCATATCATACAATTGTTGATTTATGTGCCGATTGCGTTCTTCTTTACAGCATCCGTAGCTTTATTAACATCGACACTTGGGATTTTAATTCGAGATACACAAATGATGATGCAAGCGATTATGAGGATCTTATTTTATATGTCACCTATATTATGGATGCCGAAAGACCACGGTGTGAGTGGCATTATCCATAATATTATGAAATTAAATCCAGTCTACTTTATTGCTCAATCTTATCGTGCCGCAATATTATTCCATGAATGGTACTTTATTCAGCATTGGAGATTATTAGTATACAATATAATAGTCATACTATTCTTCTTCATCGTTGGATCAATACTCCATAAACGCTATCGCGATCACTTTGCAGACTTCCTATAATCAACATCCACTAGGCTGAGACATCCAAACATGTCCCAGCCTAAAAAAATGCGGGGGCCCCAACACAGAGAAATGCGAAACGCATTTCCACAAGCAAAGGAAGTTGGGGTTGGGGCCCCAACAAAGAGGCTTTCCAAAAGAAAGCCAACGGACAAGGCAAGTTGGGGTGGGCCCCAACAAAGAGAATTTCGACAAGAAATTCCACAAGCAAAAGAAGTTGGGTTCCAACAAAAGAATTACGTTAAAATCGTGCCTTGTTTCTAAGAAATAGTTATGGCATATTGTACAGCTTTTATTTTCTATCTATTGTAGAATCATTTATAATTTTAAACATATTATATTTTTGGCGGTGACTTATGAGAATTTTAATCAAGAAACTCTATATGGCCATTATTCGTAGCTTAAATATGTTGTTTTTTCCTGTAAAAGTGAATAAGCAACATATTGTTGTATTTATGACTTTTTATGAAGATATGATGCCCATCATTAAAGCATTAGTGCAACAGTCATATCAAATTACGGTTATTGGACCTAAAAAATATCAACAAGAGGTTGAGTCATTAGGTCATCTAAACTACTTAATTGCTGGTAATAAAGGTGTCATTCAACATATTAAAGCATTAAGCTCAGCTAGGGTAATATTAATAGATACGTATTATCTTATGTTAGGTGGTTATCGAAAAAAAAGAGGCCAAACGATTATTCAAACCTGGCACGCATCAGGTGCTCTTAAATTATTTGGTCTCCAAGATCATCAAGTAGATACTGCAAACACACAAATGGTGACACAATATAAAAAAGTTTACGATGCGACAGATTATTATCTTATTGGTGGAGAAGAAATGGGGAAGTGCTTTGAAGGTGCGTTTGATGCGCAGGCAGCACAAATGCTTAAATTTGGGCTGCCTCGTTTAGTAGACTATCAACAGCAGGATATGATAAAAAGGCAGCGCGATCTCAAACAGCAGCATGGGATAACGAAGAAACTCATCGTTTACGTTCCTACATATCGTGAAGACCATGGCAACAATCGCAAAATAAACAGTGAAAAGATTGAACAAGCATTGCCAGAGTATCGTGTGATTAGTCAATTTCATCCAAGCATCGTCCATCAATCTTCAGGAATATCTACGCAAGAGTTATTGATTATGGCTGATGTGCTTATCAGTGATTATAGTTCATTGCCCATTGAAGCAAGTTTATTACACAAACCAACATTATTTTATGTTTATGATGAAACGGAATATCATGATCAGCGTGGATTAAATCAATTTTATTGGACGATTCCTGAAGTTTACAAAGTGACAGATGAAGCGGAGATAATTAATAAATTGAAGAATGATAGTACACAACTTAAACCGTTATTTGAGAGTTGGCATGATTATAATTCAACACAGAGTTTAATGTTATTGATGAATTTTATTGATAAGTTGGTGAAAAAATGAAAATAGCAGTTATCATACCTGTATATAATGCTGAGACAACAATACGTCAGGCAGTAAAATCTATTGATACCACGCATGATGTTGAAATTATATGTGTAAATGATGGATCTACAGATGCTACGCATGAAGTATTAGAAGCACTCCAAAAAGAAGTAAAAAATATGAAAATTATAAAACAAGCTAATCGTGGTGCTGCTGCGAGTAGAAACATTGCACTGGAAGCCATGTCTGCCGATATCGAGGGCTTCTTATTCCTTGATGCGGATGATCAATATTTATCAGGAAGTATCGACAAACTAGTGCACTATTTTAACAAATATGAAGATACGGATGTTGTTATCGGACAAATGGTACGAGGAAAAGAAGGGAATTGGCGTGATATTCCTACGCATGAAGTTTTAAAACAAGAAGCTCGGGTTACATTAGCAGAATGTCCGGAAGTTCTACAGTCAATCGGACCAAGTGCTAAGTTATTTAGTGCTAAATTTAAAAATGAGCGCTTTGATGAAGATGTCGTCTACTGTGAAGAACATACATTTATGGGGCGTGTGTTCTTAAAGGCTAGGGATATTCAATTAATTCCAGACGTGGTATTAGGCTATAATGAACGAGAAGACTCTATTACTGCTAAAATTGCAGACCAATTTTTACCTTATCTAAATGATGCTAGACAAGTACGTTCTAGAATGATGTCAATTCTATTATTAGATAATGAGAAGATATATTATAGCCATCGTTTAGATAATCTCATTGTTAGTTATTTGATCCAAAATTATTTATTAAAGTATCCTAAAATTGATATAACTGTGATTGAAGCAATCATTCAATATATTAGAGATATGCAGCATACGCATTATTCAGGAGATGCTTTATTTAGAGTGATTCAAGCTGTTGAACAGGGTGCATCGCATTGGACTAAAGAAACTTATAAATTGTGGAGACAAACGTTGTTAGAAGTTGGCGTTGGAAGACCTAAGCGTTTATTGGCTTTTGAATTTAGTGTAACCCCTAAAAAAGTGCGTTTCACTAGTAAACAGAGAATCAAGAAGTTATTAAAAAAATAATGCAATAATTATAAAGTGACATCTAAAAGATGGTGTAAAGAAATTATTTATGCTACATTAAGATTGTAAATTTTTAGTTAAGGATAAGGAGTTTAACATATCATGAGACGAGTCATTACTTATGGCACTTACGACTTATTACATTATGGCCATATTGAATTGTTAAGAAGAGCACGAGAAATGGGAGATTATCTCATTGTGGCACTTTCTTCAGATGAATTTAATCAGATTAAACATAAAAAGTCATATTATGATTATGAACAACGTAAAATGATGCTTGAGTCAATTCGTTACGTAGATTTAGTAATTCCAGAGAATGACTGGGGTCAAAAAGAAACAGATGTTGAGCGCTATGAGATAGATACATTTGTTATGGGTCATGATTGGGAAGGCGAATTTGATTTCTTAAAAGATAAATGCGAAGTAGTTTATTTAAAACGTACAGAAGGCATTTCTACAACGCAAATTAAACAAGAGCTTTATGGTAAAGATGCAAAATAAAAAGTTAGAGATATAAATCCTTAAAGAAGCACAAAGATGATTTGAAATTTACAATCGTCTTTGTGCTTCTTTTATAATCAATACTTCATATTGGTGGCTGAAGTTGTCTTGTTCCCTCAAGCGTTTCGCAATGACATTTAATATAAAAATAATGAAGAGGGTCTAGGACATTATTATTTTTTAGGCTATGAACTAAATATTGGTAGTAGTTGACTGGATTGAAAATACGCGGACGCCAAACTTTTTTCAATCCAGTCAACCTTGCCGGAGCGGGACTAAGAATTCATAATGAATGCTGTCCCGCTTCCTTAAACTAGGTATCCTAGGTTGTTATTATTTTCTTTTAAACAAACGTTTTATAACTTGGTAAACAATCAGTGCGATGGCAATGATAAGTAAACCAATAGCGGTGGATGTTATGATTGGATGATCTTTCCATGTGCTTTTAGCTATGGTATCTGCTTTATGAATCATAGGTTTCTGAACTTGAACGGTTGGTGGGCCGTATTGTTTAGAAATAAATTGACGTTTGTAATCTAAATGGACTTCACCATCGTTAATGACAAATTGGTAGTCTTTAGCGTGTAATGTTTTAGGAACAACATCGTAAAGATCTTTTTTGATATAATATGTTTTACCATTGATATTATGTTCGCCCTTAGAAAGTACTTTTTTGTATGCATATTGATTGAACGAACTTTCCATTATAGCGTTGCCCATTTTATTTCTCTCTTTTTCGCCACCGAGATTATTATAATCACCTACGCCTAGAATAACTTGGTTAATTCTAAACTTACCACGTTTTGTTGTAATAGTATGGTTGTAATTAGCAATATCACTAGAACCGGTTTTTAAACCATCTGTTCCTGGTAAGCTTAAGCTAGCACCTTCTAATGAATGATTAAATGTATAATACGTTACACCGTGTTGCGTTGGTGCGAGTTGTTTTGTAAAGTGAAGTATATTCGGTGTATCTGCGATGACATGTTGATCAAGAATTGCATAATCTTTTGCTGTAGATGTTGAATTATTATCATTTGTTGTTAGTTTAGGTGCAAATTCTTGCAGTTGCGTGTTTTCTGCCCCAGTTGGGTTAGTGAAATATGTATGCGTCATTCCAAGCTCTTTAGCTTTTTTATTCATAAGCTTTGTAAACGAAGTGACGTTGCCTGATACTTTGTTAGCTAATATTAATGCAGCTGCATTGCTTGAATTAGATACAGTAATTTGTAGTAATTCTGCAATGGTATACACTTCTCCAGGATAGAGTTTTGTATTACTTAATTCAGGTAACGTTGACATGCGATAATGATTTTGTGTGATTTTCACTTTATCATCAAGCGATAAGTCTCCTTTTTTGACAGCTTCTAATGTTAAATACATCGTCATAAGCTTAGTCATCGAGGCAAGATACCATTTTTTATTTCCATGGTAATTATACAAGATTTGTCCAGTTTGACTGACATTAATTGCACCTTCTGGATCGTATGCAGCAGTTATGCCAGTATAGCCATATTGGGTAGCGATTTGACTTGGGCTTAACACAGCATCCGACTCTGCAGCAAATAGATAAGGGGTAAACTGAGTAAAGCTAACAAGCACCAATATAAGTATTATAAAAATTTTTTTCATAAATTGAGTCCTTTTCTTTGAAGTTAGAATGCTCACATTTTACCACGAATATACTTTTAATAAAACTATAAATCTGATAATTAAGATGTTTTAGTACTTTATTGAATTTAAAAAAATATTAAATGTGTGTTTTTTTAATATTAGTATTATACTAATACTATAGAACTCGGAGCTTAGCAGTGTTATAGTAACAATAAACTGTGATAGTAAATAAGAAATGATTGAAAACAGTCAAAATAACAGAAAATAGCAAGCTTCATAATAAATAAGATAAAAATTGTAGAGGTAAAAGCATGAAAGCACAAAATCCATTATTTTTCCTGTTCAAAAAACTTAATTGGCCAGTTGGGTTGATTATAGGAGCAGTTATTATTACTAGTTTAGGTAGCATTAGTGGTTTATTAATTCCACTATTTACCGGTAAGATGGTTGATAAATTTTCAATGAGTAGTGTTAACTGGCGTACTGCCGTCATTTTTGGTAGCATTTTCATCTTAAATGCTTTGTTAAGTGGTATCGGCCTATATTTGCTAAGTAAAATTGGTGAAAAAGTAATTTACGCCATACGTTCTTTGTTGTGGGAACATATTATTAAACTAAAAATGCCATTTTTTGATAAAAATGAGAGCGGTCAGCTTATGAGTCGTTTAACAGATGACACAAAGGTAATTAATGAATTTATTTCACAAAAATTACCTGATTTGTTGCCATCAATTCTAACGCTCGTGGGTTCTCTCATCATGCTATTTATCATGGATTGGCAAATGACATTATTAACCTTTATTACGATTCCAATTTTTATTGCGATCATCATGCCTTTGGGTCGTATCATGCAACATATTTCTAAAAATACACAAACAGAAATTGCTAATTTTAGTGGTTTATTAGGCCGTGTATTAACTGAAATGCGTTTAGTTAAAGTATCTAATACTGAGAGAAAAGAATTAGATAACGCGCACAGAAACTTGCAATCTATTTATAATTTAGGTTTAAAACAAGCTAAAATTACAGCAGTTATTCAACCCATTTCGAGTGTGATTATGCTGATCACGATTGCTGTCATTTTAGGATTTGGTGCCATACGTATCGCCAGTGGTGCCATCACTGCCGGGACATTGATTGCGATGATTTTTTATGTGATTCAATTATCTATGCCATTGATAAATTTATCGACATTAGTTACCGATTACAAAAAAGCAGTAGGTGCTAGTAATAGAATTTATGAAATTATGCAAGAGCCAACCGAACAGACTGAAATCACTGACGAAGAAGCAATTAACATCGTTGACGATGGAGAATTAACATTTGATCATGTGACATTCAAATATGATGTAAAGGATATATTGAAGGATGTATCATTTCGTATTCCACAAGGTCAGGTTAGTGCCTTTGTAGGTCCATCAGGTTCTGGTAAAAGTACGATCTTCAACTTAATAGAGCGCATGTATGATATTGATGGGGGAGATATCAAGTATCATAACCAAAGTATTTATGATATCTCACTGTCTAAATGGCGTAATAAAATAGGATATGTGATGCAGTCTAACTCCATGATGAGTGGGAGCATTCGCGATAATATTTTATATGGTATTAATAGACAAATTTCTGATGAAGAACTCATTGAATATAGTAAGTTAGCTAATTGTCATGATTTTATTATGCAATTTGATGATGGATATGACACGTTAGTAGGTGAACGTGGTCTTAAGCTTTCTGGTGGTCAACGCCAACGTATCGATATTGCACGTAGCTTTGTAAAAAATCCGGATATTTTATTACTAGACGAAGCCACAGCAAATCTAGATAGTGAAAGTGAACAAAAAATTCAAGAAGCGTTAGAAGTGCTCATGAAAGGACGTACAACGATTGTAATCGCTCACCGCTTATCGACAATTAAAAAGGCAGGACAAATTATCTTTATTGATCAAGGCCAAGTAACTGGTGAGGGTACGCATTCAGAGCTAATGGCTGAGCATGACAAATATCGTAAATTTGTTACGACTCAAAATTTATCAGAATAATTTTAGAGCTAGACTTTAAAACAATGAAATGATAAACAATCTTTAAGCTACGAATTAATAGATTTAATTTGAAATTATTTTATGAATATGAAATAATCAACTCTAATTTAACTATATCTAAAGCAAAGATGATTAAAGTTGAGACACAAAAATACCGACTTTAAATAGCGTCAAATTCATTTGTATCTTAAGTTAAGATGACAATATGAAGTTGGCGCTATAATGGCTTTTATATCACTTGCAAATTTTTTGCTATTGATGCAGACGTTAATCACTGTGCGTGATGCTTTGATATATTGGAGGAGATTATGTGTTATATACGGTGACTTCAACCTTACCGCCAGTGCATGGTGGAAGAACGAAATCATTATTAAAAAGGATTAAATTTTTAGAGGAAAAATTGAACAAATCATCGACAATATTGACGACAAACTATAATCCTAACTATAAAAAAGTGTATGATAAATTCAAACAACAAGGGATTATTACGGAAAATTTGAAGATTGATAATATTTATGATTGGCTAGCAGATTATAAATTGTTAGAAAAACCAAAAACGAAGTCACTATTGCACCGAGGACCAAAGGAAACCGCAGTTAAAATACCTGGGTTGACTTCTAAAGTAAAGGGAAATACGGTTAACTATTATCAACATGAACAACACGTAATGACTAGAAAATATTATAAGCATTCTAACGTAATGAAAACAGAGGAGTTACTTGCAACTGAAACGAAAGTTAAAATTCAACGTAAAGACTACACTGTAAACGGTAAACTGCATAGAATCGTCACGTATAACCCCAAAAACACCTTCAAGTTGAAAGAACAATACTATGAAAAAAAGGGTACGCTTTATTTAGAAAAACATTTTTCAAATGATCAAGAAAATAAACTGTTTCAAATTATTTATTATCCAAAGCATAAGTCTCGACGGGTCTTTAATACTGAAAAAGAAATGTTTACCTATTATTTTAATCATGTTTTGTCAGATGGCAGCGTGGTATTCAATGATGCACGACTATTAGATCGTTCATTGATTCAGTGTGAAAATAATATTAAACGTATTTTAGTACTTCATAGCAATCATCTTGAACATGGTAAAATCCGAAAGTCTTATGGTTTGGCTTTAGAAAATAGCGCGTCTATTTATAAATATCTTGTGTTGACTCACTATCAAAAGGCAGATATTCAGCAACAATTTAATATAAGTGATGATAAGATTGAAGTGATTCCACATTTTCAACATCAATTATTGACCGAACCATCCGAGAAAGTTGATGATTACTTCTGTTTTATTGGCAGGATTGCTAAAGAAAAACAGCTCGATCATCTTATTCATGCTTTCCAACAATATTTGGCTAAAGGATATAATAGTCAACTTCATATTTATGGAGAAGATGTTGATAATCAAGTGTCATCTTTAAAAGACTTAACAACTGAATTAGGTATTTGTGATAAAGTAGTGTTTAATACGCATACAAATCAGCCAGAGCGTGTCTTTCAACATGCTACAGCGTCATTGCTGACCAGCCAATATGAAGGCTTTGGCATGACGATTATGGAAAGTATTCATAACGGTTGCCCTGTGGTATCATATGACGTTCGGTATGGACCTAGTGAGCTGATTATTGATGGTGAAAATGGGCTATTAATTGATGCGGGCGACGTGACCGCTTTTGCTAATGGAATAGAAAAAGTTAGAAATATCAAGCGTGAAGATGTAAAATTAAGTGAAAAATTTAGTGAAGCTGCAGCGGTAAAAAACTATCAAAAACTTATCCAAGAGATAAGTAACTAAAGTAAAATGGAGCGAAACATATTGAATAAATTATCGGTTATTGTGACATATTATAACAATGAAGACCATATTGGTGATTGTATCACCAGTTTAAAAAAACAGAGAAATCAAGATTTTGATATCATTATTGTCGATGACGGTTCAATAGATGCATCGACAGAAATATTACAACAGCAATTAGCAACGTATGATAAAGATGTGACATTCGTTCAAATCGAACATAACTCAGGTCATGCACATGCACGAAATGTGGCATTAGACTATGTTGATACCCCATATGTGATGTTCCTTGATGCGGATGACCAATTAGCAAGCTATGCAATAGACTTTTATTTAAACCATGTGAATGGACTTGATGGCTTGATTGCTCCCATTCATAAGTTTACCAATCATCGACCACAGTACGTTGATAAAGATAAAGTACGTTTAGAGTATTTATCACACCAAACAAATCCTAATTCTTTTTTACGAAAACATACAGTTTGTAATATATTATTCAGAACAGCTATTATTAAAGCCCATCACATTAGATTCAATGAAAGTTTAAGAATTTTTACAGATATGTCATTTACACTGGAATATTTGAAATACGCTGAACATTTTGTCAGAGTTTTTGACTTCCCATTTTATTATCGTGGAGAAGTTTATGATCCATTTAATGGCAATACATTAAGTGATCAAGATTTTGTTTTGACATTTGATGATTATGTGGAGAGCTTTTTCGATGCGATGCAACGTACTGATAATAAAAAAATTCAAAGCTTTTTAATAGATAAAATGAAAAATGAAATTAAACAAGGATTTGATCCATCATTAAGAGATATAAAAGCGCGTTATGTTGCATTGGAAGACAGTTTAATTAAAGTGGTTAAAGCAGTGAAATGGAATATTATTCGAGATGGTAAATTACTTTATAATCTTGAAGTGCTTTTCCTTGCTATGAATGATGTGGACCATGCGAAATATATCAATAAGTTACGTAAAAAAACGAGATTAGTCAAAGATATTGTTACTAATAGTAAAGCGAAAGAACGCTCAAGATATCAATTGACAGATGATAAAGATATTGTAGATGACAAGACAATTGTCTTTGAATCATTTGGTGGTAAAAATTATAGTGACAGTCCGAAATATATTTATGAATATATGCAACAACACTACCCACAGTTAAATTATATTTGGGTTTGTACTAGACCAGAACAAACTGTCATTCCAGGAAATGCTATTAAAGTGCAAAAAGGTTCTAGGGCGTATTATCAAGCATATGCTAAAGCAAAATATTGGGTTTCTAATGCTCGTCTACCACTGTACTTAAATAAAAAAGAAAACCAAGTATATATTCAAACATGGCATGGTACACCACTTAAGCGTTTGGCTAATGATATGAAAGTTGTCAGAATGCCAGGAACAACAACAGCAAATTATAAGAAGAACTTTTATTCTGAAGCTTCACGCTGGGATTATTTAGTGTCTCCAAATAGATATTCTACAAATATCTTTAAAACTGCTTTTTGGATGGATGAGGCCCGTATTTGGGAAATAGGATATCCACGTAATGATGTCTTAGTCACACGTCAAAATGATACAGATTATCTAAATCAAATTAAGAGAGATTTAAATCTCCCAGAAGATAAAAAAGTAATCATGTATGCACCGACTTGGCGAGATGATGAATTTGTCAAAAAAGGACAATATCTATTTGATTTAAAAATCAATTTGGCTAACTTACAAAAGCAAATCGGTGATGACTATGTGATTTTATTGCGTATGCATTATTTAATTGCAAATGCTTTAGATTTAAATGGATATGAAGATTTCGCGATAGATGTTTCTAATTACAATGATATTTCAGAACTATATTTAATCTCAGATGCCTTAATTACCGACTATTCGTCTGTTATGTTTGATTATGGTATTCTAAAACGACCACAATTCTTCTTTGCTTATGATATTGAAAAATATGATAAAGGCCTTCGTGGCTTCTATATGGATTATATGAATGATTTACCAGGAGAAATTATCACTGATGAATTTAAATTAGCTGAAGAACTCAAACACATTGATAAACATAAAGAACGCTATAAAGATAAAATTGAGAAGTTTTATCAAGACTTTTGTTCACTTGAGAAAGGTCATGCTTCACAGTTTATTGGTGATCATATTTATAATGATATTCATCGTCATCAATAGTATAATTAATCGCCAATCAAATTTAGAATATTAATCATAGAATGAGACGCCCTAAATGTATTGTCAGAATTCATTTAGGGTGTTTTTATATTAATGATTTATAGTATTGTCTTAATTTTCAAGGGTGCTATCATAACTTTGGATGGATACTAATTTCCTTGAAGACTTGCCTCAGTCAATAGCTATTTATATAAAATTTGATAAATTATCACTAAATACCAGAAAAATACTAGATCTACAACACGATAAATATAATATTAATAAAAAAATGGCGATTTCTATTAAAAACAAAGTAGAAATTGCCATTTTCTTTGTTTAGAAACAATTTATATACTGAATACTATTTTGTTGTAATTATGAATTTGCTAAAACGTCATATCCTCTTATGGTAAGCCCGTGGTATAATATTTCATGTAGAATTTACAGATATTTTACATGTTTACTTTAAAAAGTGTATTCAAAATCTCATCTTAGATTGTTCATCTAAGGTGAAATAAAAAGGTAGGTGCCTTATGTTTTTAATTATCAATATTATAGGGTTATTTGTATTTTTAGGCATTGCTTATGCATGTTCGCGCAATCGGAAACATATTCAATGGAAGTCAATAGGAATATTAGTTGCACTTAATCTCTTTTTGGCATGGTTCTTTGTGTACTTTGAACAGGGAAGAAAAGTCGTTAGAGGTTTAGCTAACGCGATAGCTTGGGTTATTCAATCAGCGAATGAAGGAACTGGCTTTGCCTTTAAAAGTTTTGTGAGTGGGAAAATGATGGACATGGCAGTCAGTGCATTATTTCCTATTTTGTTAATTGTGCCATTATTTGATATTTTAATGTATTTTAACGTGTTACCTAAAATTATTGGGGGCATAGGTTGGTTACTAGCAAAAATTACGCGTCAGCCAAAGTTTGAATCATTCTTTGGTGTTGAAATGATGTTTTTAGGTAATACAGAAGCTTTAGCTGTTTCGAATGAGCAATTAAAGCGTATGAATGAAATGCGTGTGTTAACCGTAGCAATGATGTCGATGAGTTCGATTTCTGGAGCTATTGTTGGCGCTTACGTTCGCATGATTCCAGGAGATTTAGTCTTAACGGCAATACCGCTTAATATTATCAATGCTATTATTGTAACGTCATTGCTCAATCCAGTGACGGTTGAAGAACAGGAAGATATTATCTATAGTATTAATACGAATAAACAAGAACGTCAACCGTTCTTTTCATTTTTAGGCGATTCTGTCTTAGCTGCAGGCAAGTTAGTACTGATTATTATCGCCTTTGTAATTAGTTTTGTAGCATTAGCAGATTTGTTTGATCGTTTTATTAATCTTATAACAGGGTTAATTGCTGGTTGGATGGGCTTCAAATTTAGCTTTGGTTTAGACCAAATACTAGGTGCAATTATGTATCCATTTGCGCTACTATTAGGGTTACCAATAGACCAAGCTTGGCACGTGGCACAAGATATGGCTAAGAAAATTGTGACAAATGAATTTGTTGTAATGGGGAAAATTTCGAGTGTCATAGATACATATAGTCCACATCGACGTGCAGTGATTTCAACATTCTTGGTATCTTTTGCAAACTTCTCGACAATCGGAATGATTATTGGAACATTAAAAGGCATTGTCGATAAGAAGACATCAGATTTTGTGTCTAAATATGTGCCTATGATGTTATTATCTGGTATTTTAGTGTCATTATTAACAGCTGCTTTTGTTGGCTTATTTGCTTGGTAATGAAAAATAAAAAGCCCCTATGCTATTACATGACTAAATGTATAGTATTGGGGTGTACTTATGTTTAGTAAATAGATAAAAACCAAGCACGAACAGTAAGGACACACTCTTTGCACTTGGTTTTTATGGGAAATGAATATTAATGTACTTGTAACGGTAAGGACTAGGTACTGTCACAGTACTTCGAGCAAAATTTGTTTGTTAATATAAACAACACAAAGGAGATAACTTCTCTTAATAAGAAGTTATACACATTATAACAGAAGAGAACTAAAATGTGAATAGAAAATTCAGAAAATTTAAATTTGTTTATAAATTCATTGCTTAACTTGATTTTATGGCACGCATAGTATTTACTTTTTTAATAATTATAATGAATAGTTATCAGAAGTATAGAACTGAAAATGAAGTGCATCATAAAAGTGTTGAAAAGCTCATACTACTTGTAGTTATATAGAGGGTATGTTTATATTATAATCGAAAGGATTATGTAAAAAATGCTTAAGCAAGGCGATAAAAAGTACATATAGGACACTTATATAAGTGGGTGAATATAATATGGAACGTGTAATATATGGTATTAATATCCTTAACTATATCATCGTTTTAACTATGATTTTTATCTTTAGAGATGCGTTAAGTAGTTATGGATTTTACATTGTTGCTACCTTTAGTGCAACAAGTTTACTGTTATTACTATTATCTATAATTTATAGTATTTATTATCGATACAATGATGACTTGAAAAATCATTGCTACATTAGCGTTTTTATCAATTTATTTAATATCATAATTATCGCTACAGCACTTTTAATCTTTTTATTCTAAGCTTCAATGAAATATATACTTACGTAATTTATATTAAATTCGGTTGACTTGTAAATTAATTAAGAAAGAATAGAGCGAAATAGCAAAGAAGTAACGAACTTTGCTTTCGCTTTTTTTATATCTTATTTTCTAAAAGTAGCGACTTTAGTCTCAACTTTTAGAAAATTTAATCATCACAGGTTTAAATTTCATATAAAGTCTCGTATGATGTTTATATATTACAGCTTTTACCTAAGACATTGCAGAGGGGATGAGTATAGTGAATAAACTTATTAGAGATATAGTATTTGTTATTATAGGTTCTTTTATTTTTTCTGCTGGTGTGAATGCCTTTATTATTTCCGGTAATTTAGGTGAAGGTGGTGTGACAGGTATGGCAATCATACTTTACTATGCCTTTCATATTTCGCCGGCAGTGACTAATTTTGTTGCTAATGCTATTTTAATCATCGCAGGTTACAAGTTTCTAAGTAAACGAAGCACGTATTTAACCATTTTGGCAACCATATTAATCTCTGTATTTTTAGGATTAACTGAAAACTGGCATATTAAAACGTCAAATATCATTATTAATTGCATATTTGGTGGTGGTTCGGTGGGACTTGGTATTGGGATAATCGTGTTAGCCGGAGGAACAACTGCTGGGACAACAATTCTTGCACGGATTGCTAATAAATATTTAGACGTTAGTACACCTTATGCTTTGCTCTTTTTTGATTTAATTGTGGTGCTGATTTCTTTAACAGTATTACCAATAGAAATGGTATTAGTCACTGTTATTTCACTCTATATAGGTACTAAAGTTATGGAATATGTCATTGAAGGATTAAACACAAAAAAAGCAATGACCATTATTTCAAGTAAGTCTGAAGATGTAGCTAAAGCAATTGGTGAGCAGGTAGGAAGAGGCCTGACCATATTAAATGGGCATGGGTATTATACACGAGAGCAAAAAGATGTCTTATACGTGGTCATCAGTAAGACGCAAGTGTCAAGAGCAAAGCGCATTATTAAGCGTATTGATGATCATGCATTTTTAGTGATTCACGATGTGCGTGATGTCTATGGGAATGGTTTTCTTGTCGAAGAATAATCAAAGGAATAGAACAGAAATCGAACTTCTTAACAAAGGTTGTATTGTTTTGCACAATAATCATGCTATGTTGGAACACGTAGTGCTTATTTATATTTGTTGAATCCCACATGATTGTTGTTGGGAGCGGGACAGCATTCATTATAAATTCGTAGTCCCGCCCCGGCAAGGTTGACTAGGAATGAAAAAAGCGTGGTATAAGCGTATTTTCAATTCAGTCAACTACTGTCAATATAGTGTTCATCGCCTAAAATATATTGATGTCTCAACCATTTTGTATAAATAAAAAAGTTTGTTAGTCAATAACTTGTAAAGATGTTATAATAGCTTTTATGATAATGATTATCAATTGCGTTGTGACAATTAAAATATAGAATAGAAATAAATGAGAATAAATAGAAAGTTGGGGAATTATGAGTCGCTTGAATGGACAACAAGTTGAAATTGGATATGGTGATCATACGATAATTAATAACCTTGATGTAGAAATTCCTGATGGTAAAATAACATCAATTATTGGACCAAATGGATGTGGGAAATCTACGTTATTGAAAGCTTTATCTCGATTACTGTCGATAAAAAAAGGACAAATTATACTTGATGGTGAAAGTATTCATACACAGTCAACAAAAGAAATTGCTAAAAAGATTGCAATCTTACCACAATCTCCAGAAGTAGCTGATGGTTTAACGGTAGGTGAACTTGTTTCATATGGCCGTTTTCCGCATCAGAAAGGATTTGGTCGTCTTTCAGCTGAAGATAAAAAAGAAATTGATTGGGCATTAACTGTAACAGGAACATATGACTTCCGTCACCGCTCAATTAATGACTTAAGTGGTGGACAAAGACAACGCGTATGGATTGCAATGGCCTTAGCACAAAAAACCGACATTATATTTTTGGATGAACCTACAACATACTTAGATATTTGTCACCAGTTAGAAATTTTAGAACTTGTTCAGCGTTTAAACGAAGAACAAGGGTGTACCATTGTGATGGTCTTACATGATATTAACCAGGCTATTCGCTTTTCAGACCATTTGATTGCTATGAAAGATGGGGAAATCGTCGCAAACGGTACAACTAAAGAGGTACTTACAAAGGAAATTTTAGAACAGGTGTTTAATATTGATGTTGTGTTAAGTGAAGATCCACGTACAGGCAAACCATTATTAGTTACCTATGATTTGTTTAGTAAAACATACTCATAAAGATATTTTGAAAAGGATACGTTTTTATGTCGAGCAAAGTAAGTAAGAAAAGAATCAGTTTTATTGTTTATTTGATAGCGACAATAATATTGCTAATAATGGCATTATTATGCTCCATCCTAATAGGGGATGCTAAAATTGATTTTGGCACTATCATGGAAGCAATTTTTAATTATAATCCACATAATCAGCAGCATAATATTATTAGTGAAATTCGTATACCAAGAGATTTAGGTGCTGTCCTTGTTGGGATGGCTTTAGCAGTCGCTGGTGCTGTCATTCAAGGCGTAACTAAAAATGGATTGGCAGACCCTAGCTTAATTGGTTTAAATTCAGGTGCATCATTTGGATTGGCAACAACGTTTGCTTTTTATCCAAGTGCACCTTTTTTAATCATGATGTTGGCTGGATTTTTGGGAGCTATGATAGGTGGATTGATTGTCTTGATGATTGGTAGGTCAAGACGTGACGGATTTAATCCCATGCGCATTATTTTAGCTGGTGCAGCGGTCAGTGCAATGTTGACGGCTTTGAGTCAAGGGATAGCATTGGTATTTCGATTAAATCAATCGTTGACGTTTTGGTCAGCTGGAGGTGTATCAGGTACCACGTGGCATCAATTATGGTGGAGTGGTCCGATCATTATTGTTGCAATCATCGTGATGT
The DNA here is from genome assembly GCF_001839145.1 of Staphylococcus sp. HMSC62D11. NCBI lineage: Bacteria > Bacillati > Bacillota > Bacilli > Caryophanales > Staphylococcaceae > Staphylococcus > Staphylococcus sp. HMSC62D11. The sequence goes on from NZ_KV840197.1 coordinate 130,993, forward strand.
TAACCATAAGTAAGCAGTTGACGATTTTAAACCTAGGTGAATCTTTAGCAAAAGGATTAGGTCAGAATGTAACGCTGATTAGAGGCTTAAGTTTAATTTTATCAATGGTACTTGCTGGTGTGGCAGTTTCTATGGTAGGGCAAATCGCATTTGTTGGTTTAATGGTACCTCACATAGTTCGATTTTTAGTTGGTACGGATTATGCTAAAGTATTGCCATTGACAGCGATTATGGGTGGTTTGCTGATGATTGTAGCGGATACAGTAGCGCGCATGTTAGGAGATGCTCCAGTGGGTGCAATCATATCATTTATCGGTGTACCTTACTTCTTATATCTTGTTAAAAGAGGAGGGCGTTCGATATGATTGATCCAAGACTTAGACGTAAACAAATCATTACATTTATTATCATCACGGTGTTATTACTTTTTGCATGTGCCCTAAGTGTTTCGACCGGTGAATATAAAATTCCTATGGATCGTTTTTTTAAGACGTTATTTGGTTTTGGAGAATATACTGACCAGCTTATCTTGATGGAATTTAGGTTTCCAAGAATGATTATTACTATTTTAGCAGGCGCCGCATTAAGTATGAGTGGCGCGATTATTCAAAGTGTTACTAAAAATCCAATTGCAGAACCAGGTATTTTAGGTATTAATGCTGGTGGCGGTTTTGCCATTGCCATTTTTGTTTCTATAGGGCAAGTTGATCCAGATAATTTCATTTATGTGTTACCACTCATTAGTATTATTGGTGGTGTAGCAACTGCACTTTTGATTTTTTCATTTAGTTTAAATAAAAGAGATGGCATTACGCCATCGAGTATGGTGCTTGTAGGTGTTGGAATGCAAGCAGCATTGTATGGCGGCTCGATTACGTTAACTTCTAAATTTGATGAAGATCAGTCAGAGTTCATCGCGAATTGGTTTGCAGGAAGTATATGGGGAGACGAATGGGCATTTGTACTTGCATTCTTACCATGGATTGTGATTATTTTACCTTATTTATTATTTAAATCTAATGAATTAAATTTAATTAACACACATGAACACATTGCAAAAGGCTTAGGTGTTAAATTAGAACGTGAAAGAATCGTGTTGTTTTTTGTAGCAGTAATACTTTCTTCAGTTGCCGTAGCTGTTGCTGGCTCGATTGCTTTTATTGGCTTGATGGGGCCACATATTGCTAAGACAATTGTTGGTCCAAGACATCAACTTTTCTTACCTATAGCAGTAGTAATAGGTGCGTTCTTGCTTGTTATTTCAGATACAATTGGTAAATTAGTTTTAGAACCAACAGGTATACCTGCAGGCATTGTAGTAGCCATTATCGGTGCACCTTATTTCCTATTTTTAATGTATAAAGCTAAATCTATTTAATAAAATTCGTGTTGGAATGAATCAAAAAGGTAAAATATTTAGCTAAGTCAATACAGCTAATACCATTTGTAAAAGTATTAATGAGCCAATGTGCTTGCTTTTTTATATTTTGATAAATTACATTACGATTGATAACTTGATGTTGCTGGGAGCGGGATTACGAATTCATAATGAATTTTGTACCGCTCCTTATATTTATGTGTTGGTAGTAGTTGTAGTAAATATGTGATATGCAGTTAAAACATTATGCATCCTTTATATAGCCATAAATGATATATCAAGCGGTTTCTTAAAATGAAAATTCGACAATGATGAAAGATTGATTTTAATGCATGTATCGTATATTTTATAAGTGAATATGACCTGGTCAAAACGGAAGGTAGAATCTTGTTGGGTTTTAAGTGGAAAAGTACAATTAATGTTGGCATTTCATATGTAATATTTTATATAATTTATAGTAATACAACTTGTGATAGATGGCAGAAGGTAAAAATACTAAATGCAGGGAGAGATGACTTATGACAGCAATTGTTTTGGTAAGTCATAGTGAAGCGATTGCAAATGGTACGAAAGACTTACTGAAGGATATCTCAAAAGATGTTAATATTATTGCATATGGTGGAGAAAATCATAAGTATGGAACGTCAGCAGACGATATTTTAACAATACTGAATCAATTAGAAGAAGATGCATTGTGTTTTTATGACTTAGGATCGGCAGATATGAATTTAGACTTAGCAATTGAGGCATATGATGGAAGTTTTCATATTTATAAAGTGAATGCGCCAATTGTGGAGGGTAGTTTTACCGCAACAGTAAATTTGTCAATGGGAGAAACTGTTGACAAAATATTAAATGATATTGAACAATATTCATTCAAAAAATCAACATTTTAATTATAAAATTAAAATGTAAAAGTTATACTGTGAAATTTTTGCATAGTGCATGCGAAAATGTAAGGTTTATGTTAAACTAAGGAAAATGAGTCCATCTGTGAAAGGAGGACATTAGTATGCAAGAACAAATAAAGAATTTAGTTTTAAATGGTAACTTTGATGCTGTAAGAGAATTAATGTCCGAAGCAGATTATTTAGAATTTGAAGAAGCATATATCTCAAGTGCGCATGAAGTTGAAAGCATGATGTTTTATACGTGCATTTTAGATATGATAAAAGATGAAGAAACAGCTGAATTACATGATTTAGCATTTTTATTACTTGTTTACCCATTGAGTGAAGCAGAAGGTGCGTTGAATTCTGCATATTATCATGCACAAGCATCTATTCAATTAACTGAAGGTAAAGAAGTGAAAAGCTTATTACAAATGCTGTTACTACATGCAATTCCTGAGCCAGTCATTTCAGATGCAAAAGCACTTAAAGTAGCTAAACAAATATTGAAATTAGATCCATCGAATAGTGTGGCAAGAAATATTCTTAAAGAGACAGCTAAACGTATGGATAACGTTGTTGTAGATTTCAACGAATTAAATCGCTATAAAGATGCACATTCATAATATCATTTAAGCTGCGTTAGAAAACCCTTAAACTTGTCAATTGATGAGTTTAGGGCTTTTCTTTTGTTGAAAACGGTTTGCATCTTATCTTCTACTTTCGTGTGTTTACTGTTATAGTATTAAGGTTAATTAGAAATTCAGAAGCAAAGATGCACTACATAACAAAAAAATGGGTAATATTACAACGAGCTCTATTGCTGTTTAGCATAGGCAATAACGCTGATTTGCACCGTCACAACAGCTTTATGCATACTTGCATATTGCAATCAGTACGTTATAATGCTCAATGTCTAAATTTTAAGGAGGTAATTATTTACATGGGGCTGAATAAAGAAGCTGTTAAAATAGGTTTCGCTTACGTCGGCATTGTTGTCGGCGCAGGATTTTCAACCGGTCAAGAAGTTATGCAATTCTTTACACCTTATGGTTTATGGTCATATATTGGTGTAGTTTTATCTGGTTTAATATTAGGATTCATTGGGCGCCAAGTAGCTAAAATTGGTACAGCATTTGAAGCGACAAACCATGAATCAACGCTTCAGTACATTTTTGGTGAAAAGTTTAGTAAAATATTCGATTATATTCTTGTCTTTTTCTTATTTGGTATTGCAGTTACAATGATTGCAGGTGCAGGATCTACATTTACTGAGAGTTTTGGTATTCCTACATGGCTTGGTGCATTAATTATGACACTGGTCATCTACGGCACATTACTTTTAGACTTCAATAAAATCGTACAGGCGTTAGGAATAGTAACGCCATTCTTAATTGTGATGGTCGTGTTAATCGCTATTGTGTACTTATTTAAAGGCACAGTACCTTTAAATGAAGTTGATCAAGTTGTTCCTAAAACAAGTATCGTTTGGGGCATATTAAAAGGTTTACAATACGGAGGATTAGCATTTGCTGTTGGATTTAGTACCATTGTAGCTATCGGGGGTGATGCTTCAAAACGTCACGTCTCAGGTGCAGGTGCAATGTTTGGAGGTATTGTTTATACTATTTTGTTAGCACTTATTAACTTTGCTTTACAAACAGAATATCCAAATATTAAAGATGCGGCAATACCTACATTAAACCTAGCTAATGAAATCAATTCTTGGTTAGGATTGATATTGACAATAATTATGTTAGCTGTCATGTATAATACGATATTAGGTTTATGCTATTCATTTGCTGCACGTTTTACTGAACCGTACAGTAAGAAGTATCATATTTTTATAATAATCATGATGATTGCAGCATATATTTTAAGCTTCGTAGGCTTTGCTGATTTAATTAACTCACTTTATAATATTATGGGAGTTGTAGGATTATTTATTGTTGTTGCAGTACTTATAAAATATTTTAAACGTAAAAATGACAATAAAAAACATATTGCGTAAAGAATCATGGCAATTACGCTTTACAATTAAATTAAGTTGTTTTAATCTTAAAAGCAATTCGTCACTATGAAAAAGGCGAGTTGCTTTAATTTTACAATGTTAAATTGAGTAGAAGAAGTCTATTGATTATGGATGAAGGGATAGAAAATGAAAGAGACTAGAAAATGGTCTTGGATTACGTTGATATGCGTGTTAGTTATTGGTAGTTTGGTTGCGCTTGACTTAAAATATCATTACGATTCAGACCAAAATAATCATAGAACAAACAATAAAGTACAGATTAATAATAAAAATGTCCAAGTCTTTACGGATATTACTTATAGCCATGGTTATCCTAATAGCAAATTAGATATCATTACACCTGAAACAGTTAATGAAAATAGCAAGTTACCAATCATCTTTTGGATGCATGGCGGTGGGTTTGTTGCAGGAGATAAGCAGTATAAAAATCCATTGCTTTCTAAAATTGCTGAACAGGGTTATGTCGTTGTAAATGTTAATTATGCTTTAGCACCTAACTATAAATATCCAACACCGTTAAAACAAATGGATGCAGCGGTAAAATTTATGAAAGATAATCAACATGACTTCCCAATTGATTTTGACCAAGTCATATTAGGTGGGGACTCGGCAGGTGCCCAATTAATGAGTCAATATACTGCAATGCAAACAAATGATAAATTGCGTGAAGAAATGCGTTTCCAACAACAATTCACGCCAGAACAGTTAAAAGGAGCAATTTTTTTCGGTGGCTTTTATAATATGCAGACGGTACGTGCAACTGAATTTCCTCGTATTCAAATGTTTATGCGCAGTTATACTGGTTCTGCCAATTGGGAAACAGATTTTAAAAATATTTCACAAATGTCGACGATTCAGCAAGTGACAAAGCAATTTCCTCCCACTTATTTATCTGTAGGTGACGGCGATCCATTTTACAGCCAAAATGAAAGTTTTATCCGTAAACTTAAAAGTAAACATGTACCTACTACGACACTTTTTTACGATGGTACACATCATTTACATCATCAATATCAATTTCATTTAGAAAAGCCGGAATCTAAAGAAAACATGAAGCGGGTATTGCTATTTCTAAGTCGAAATACGTCTTCATCAGGTGTTGAACGAGGCAATAATCATAGTTTAGACACGCATACACCAGAGAATAATACAGTTAATCTGCTACCTATCGAATGATGATAACAATAATTGTATTTCCGATTAGGTAATGATAAATAAGAGTTAACGCCACGACCAAAAAGTACATTATAGGTCGTGGCGTTATAGCGTATTTAAATATTATGTATAAAATTATATGGTTCAGCAGTGGTACTTTATCATAGTATAAAACACGTTAACGCTATATAGGTATTACGGACTAAATTAACAATTTGCCCAACACATACTTGCTATAATATTTACCATTTATGAACAGCTTATCTCTCAACTCGCCTTCAATAATAAAACCTAAACTTTTAAACAATATGACAGCGCTTTGATTTTCTGGAACTATAGAAGCTTCAAGACGACGAATATGACGATTTAATGCCCATGCTTCTGCAGCGTTTATCAAGGCTTGTCCAATACCTTTACGTTGATATAAATATTTTACGCCTAAGGATATAATAGCCTCATGTTTTGTACGTTCATAATTTTTTGTAGTTACAAAGGCATAGCCAACAAGTTGTTCATCTTGTTCGGCCACGAAAATCGTATTTGCCGGAGATGTTATAAATTTTTCTAAGTTTTTACTTGCACGTTGAATGGTAGGAGCATATTCACCTGGATTATATAATGTGAATTCAGATTCATCATATACTGTCGACAATAGTTGTATGAAGTTTTCTACATCTTTAATGCTTATTTCGCGTATAATAGGAGCCATAGTAGACCTCCAATCGTTTAGAATTTATCATTCTACTATAGTATAGTATATTAAAAGTATAATTGCTCATATCTTTAGTGATTGTTAAAGGGGATATTAAGATGAAACCAAATGTATTGCTTGCAGGGGGTAGTGGCTTTTTAGGTAAACATATTGGTTCTGCCATTGAACATGAGGCAACTTTATATGCTTTATCTAAATATCCAAACCCTCAAGAGACAAAAATTGAAAGTATTACTTGGTTAAAGAAAGATATATATAATTATAAAGATGTCCTAAGTGCAATGGAAGGGATGGACATCGCTATCTTCTACATTGATCCAAATAAACATTCAGCAAAGCTAACACAAGCAACAGCGAGAGATTTAAACCTAATTGCCGCTGATAATTTTGGACGTGCTGCCGCCAAGACAAGCGTGGCAACTATTATATATATTACTGGTAGTCGTTTTGACAAAGAAACGGTGGAGCGTCTGAGCGTATACGGTGTTAACGTACAACAAACAGAGCACATAGTCAAACGGCCACATATTAACGTTGAATTACAAGTTTCTAAGTATGACGATGTCAGAAATGCAATGCATATTGTTTTGCCAAAAAAATGGACACTGAGTCAATTAGTAGATTATTTTATGACTTGGCTAGGTAATACAAAAGGCACTTTTGTTAATACGTGTAAAGAAGGAGATAATTACATTATCTATGGTAAAGTTAAACATAAACCACTTGCCATTATAAAAATTGGTGCAGAAGTAGATGGCATGATTACTTTAAACCTTGTTGGAGGTCGTCTAGTACATCCAAATTTGAAAAAACAGGGCAAATTGGAATTTAGACAATTAAAAGGAACCCAAATGGTTATTGTACATTTATATGATTACATTCCGCGATTATTTTGGCCAATATATTATGTTATTCAAGCTCCATTACAAGGATTAATTATGCGTGGATTTGAAATTGATTGTAGAATCAAACATTTTCAAGGGCGTATACAGGATGGAGAAAAGATTAAATACACAAAATAATGAAGGTGAAAATTCATGCAAATATTACTCGTAGAAGACGATAAGACGCTATTTAAAGAATTGAAAAAAGAACTAGAACAATGGGATTTTAACGTTATGGGAGTAGAAGATTTTAGCAATGTGATGGAGACATATGAACAAGTTCAACCGGAGATTGTTATTATGGATGTTCAACTTCCTAAATATGATGGATTCTATTGGTGTCGAAAAATGCGCCAAGTGTCTAACGTGCCCATCTTATTTTTATCATCTCGTGATAACCCAATGGATCAAGTAATGAGTATGGAATTAGGTGCAGACGATTATATGCAAAAACCATTTTATACCAACGTGCTTATTGCAAAATTACAAGCGATTTATCGTCGAGTGTATGAGTTTGGCGTAGAAGAAAAGCGTATTTTAAATTGGCAAAAAGCAGTTGTCGATTTATCAAAAGATAGTATTCAAAAAGACGATAAAGTGATTTATTTATCTAAAACAGAGATGATTATCTTAGAAATGTTAATTACGAAACAAAATCAAATCGTGACGCGTGACACATTAATTACAGCACTCTGGGAAGACGAAGCCTTTGTTAGTGATAATACCTTAACTGTTAATGTTAATCGTTTGCGTAAAAAATTAGCTGAATTAGATATGGATACTGCGATTGAAACAAAAGTTGGTAAAGGATATATGGCTCATGAATAACGTGAAATGGTTTTGGCTGTTTATCAAGACACGTAAGAATTGGGTGCTATGGTTTTTATTTTTAAACCTAATGATGCTGGGTATTTCTTATATTGATTACGATATTTCTGTTGATAGTATGATTTATTTAGTGGTGTTAAACATTGGAATGACTGCTATCTTTTTACTCTTTGCTTTTTTAAAAGAAATTAAGTTATATCAACATTTTTATGAAAATAAAGAAATAGAGGAAATAAAGCATAAAGGACTCGCAGAAAGCCCGTTTCAAGAACAAATCGTGGATTATTTGTATCGCAAATTGAATTTACAAAAGGAAAAAGTAACAAAACAGCAACATCAGATTAAAGTAACGGAACAATCAATAACTGAATTTGTTCATGATATTAAAACGCCTGTGACAGCAATGAAATTGTTAATTGATCAGGAACAAAATCAACAGCGCAAACAGTCATTGCTTTATGAGTGGTCTAGAATTAATGAAATGTTAGATAAACAATTATACTTAACGCGCTTAGAGTCTCAAAATAGAGATATGTACTTTGAACAAGTATCATTAAAACGTTTAGTGATTGATGAAATACAATTAACAAGACACATTAGCCAAGCAAAAGGTATTGGCTATAACTTATCATTTGATGGTAATACAATGGTCTACACAGATGTAAAATGGTGCCGCATGATGATTCGGCAAATTTTGTCAAATTCTTTAAAATATAGTAAAAACTCTGATATTCATATGTCAGGCTATATTAAAGGTGAACACGTCCATTTGAAAATTCAAGATGAGGGCAGAGGCATTAGTCAGAAAGACTTGCCAAGAATTTTTGATCGAGGTTATACATCAACTGCTAATCGTGATGAAACAGCTTCTTCGGGTATGGGATTATATTTGGTTGACAGTGTTAAAGCACAATTAGGTATCCAAATTGAAGTGATGTCTGAAATAGGTAAAGGTACGACATTTATTTTAATTTTCCCAAAACAAAATGAGATTATGAAACGGTTGTCAGAAGTGACAAAATTGTCATATTAAATAAGTGTATTGTTACTTAAGATAGCGGCGTTACATATATCGACTCGTTATAATTAAGAGTGAAGATGGATGTAAGGAGTGTTGTTGTGTCAATATTAGTAGTTAAAGAATTAACTAAAATATACGGAAGTAAAGATATGCAGCAGGAAGTTTTAAGAGGTATTAATCTTTCAGTTGATGAAGGTGAATTTGTCTCAATAATGGGACCTTCTGGCTCTGGAAAAACGACGTTATTAAATATTTTGGGATCAATTGATTATATGTCACAAGGTTCAGTAGAATTAGCTGGACATAAACTAGAAAAAATGTCGAATAAAGCGCTATCTGATATGCGTAAGCGGGATATTGGGTTTATTTTTCAAGATTATAATTTACTACATACATTGACGGTAAAAGAGAATATTTTATTGCCGTTATCTGTACAAAAAATTAGTAAAGAGATGGCAATGAAGCGTTATCATAAAGTTGTTGAAACATTAAATATTGCAGAATTGGGTGATAAATACCCTTCAGAACTTTCTGGTGGTCAACGGCAGCGAACATCTGCCGCACGCGCTTTTATTACATTACCTAAAATTATTTTTGCAGATGAACCTACAGGCGCTTTAGACTCCAAAAGTTCTCAAGATTTATTGGAACGACTTGTCTATATGAATAAATATCGACAAACGACAATTATCATGGTCACGCATGATCCATTAGCAGCAAGCTTTTCTAATCGTGTAGTCATGTTGAAAGATGGACAAATATTTACTGAGCTCTATCAAGGGGATGATGACGATGAAACATTTTATCGTGAAATTATTCGCACACAAAGTGTTTTAGGTGGGGTTCATCATGAATTTTAATCATATTATCTTGAAAAACTTTAGACAAAATATGAGGCATTATGCGCTGTATTTATTGTCACTTATTATTAGTATTGTCTTATATTTTAGCTTTGTCACAATTAGGTATGTGCGCCATATTAATATTAATCAATCTTTCGATGTCATCCGTGAAGGAACACAATTTGGCAGTTATTTTTTATTTGTGATTATTCTTATTTTCATCATTTATTCAAATATGCTATTTGTTAAGCGGCGCTTTCGAGAATTTGCTTTATATCAAGTGATAGGCTTAAGTAAGCGTAATTTAGTACATATTGTAATGGTTGAGCAGATTGCTATTTATTTCGTAACGTCTATTATTGGTATTCTAATCGGCTTATTTAGCACTAAAATTTTATTGATGATTGTCTTGAAATTGTTAGGCGCTAAAGCGACTGCGCCAATTGTATTTAGTGCTGAAGCCCTGTTACAAACTGGTATGCTTATTGGTAGTGCGTTTATCTTAACTATGGTGCAATCGATTATTTTTATTTATAGATATTCGCTTACAGAATTATTTGAAGATACGGAAGTTAAAGCATTGAGAAATAGTAAGTTGAGTTTTAAGGAAGTGATCTTCGGCATATTAGGGTTACTGATGATCGCAACAAGCTATTACTTTATTACGAATCATCTTGTTGATTTTGTACATATTTCAGTATTGTTTATCATTTGTATTTTATTATTAATAGGGCCATATTTTTTCTTTAGAAGTTCTGTATCTTTAGTCTTAAAATTATTAAAAAGGTTTAAGCAAGGGTCTGTGAATGTGAGTGATGTCATATTTACATCGTCTTTAGTCTATCGTGTGCGTAAAAACGCCTTTTCCTTAACGGTAATGGCGATTATTTCATCTATTACTGTTACAGTTCTTTGTATTGCTGCAATAAGTCGCAGCTCGTTAACGAACGAAGTACTATTGGCCTCTCCATATGATGTTACAACGAATCAAACTGCTGCTGCTAATCAATTATCATATATGTTAAATCAACGACAGATTGAACATTACTATAATTATAAAGAATTAATTTATACACACCTTTATAAAAATAAATTATTCAATAGCGATACTGCTAGACCATATTATGTTAATGTCACAAGTGCTGCCTTTTTCCCTAATCGGAACGTAGAGAAAGGTGAAGCAGATTTAATTATCCCTGATGGAACAATTCGACAGTATATGAAACATTACCCACATGGTACTACAGGTATAGGTACTAAAAAACATCATATTAATGTGAAATTAAACAAGGTAATACATGACGTTTATTTTAAAGAAGATAATGATTTAGGAGACCCAACGTTTATATTGAATGATTCAGACTATCAGAAAATTAAAACACATGCTAAAAAGAAAGATAAGATAGTACAATATGGCTTTGATTTAACACATCGGAAAGACGTACCTAAACTGGAGATGATTGTTAATGATATGAATCATCAACTAGAAACACGTAGTCAGATTGTAAGCGAAGTATCCAGCATAACAGGAATTGTGCTATTTGTGACATCATTTTTAGGCATCACATTTCTCATCGCAGTAGGCTGTATTATATATATTAGACAAATGGATGAAACCGAAGATGAACTCGAAAACTATTCCATACTGCGTAAATTAGGTTTCAACCAATACGATATGACAAAAGGACTAAAACTTAAAGTCACATTCAACTTTGGTCTACCACTCATCATTGCACTACTGCACGCCTACTTCATCTCAAGAGGATTCATGGACATCATAGGAACCAATAATACAAGCCCTATATACATCGTTATGACCATATACAGCACCATATACGCCATATTTGCAATCATCACATACAACCACACCAAACGCACCATCAGCCACTCGATATAGGGGCCCCAACACAAAGAAACTAATAAAATTAGTTTCCCCAAGCAAAGCAAGTTGGGGTGGGGGCCCCAACAGAAAGAAATGTGCCAAGCAATTCAACGGACAACGTAAGTTGGGTGGGCCCCAACAGAGAGGGAGCGGGACAGCATTCATTATGAATTCGTAGTCCTGCCCCGGCAAGGTTGACTAGGATTGAAAAAGCTTGATATAAGCATATGTTCAATCCAGTCAACTACTGCCAATATATCATTCATAGATATGGTGTTATGGCCATATATTAAGTTGCTTTAAAATACAGTCATTAAAAAGTGTATTCCAGTTACTTATTGCATCAAGCATTACGATTACATTGTCTAATTGTAAAGAATTTGTAAATAGAATTGTGATATTGTAAATTTTATGCTATTTTCAAAGAGGGACAAAGTCAGTATTTGAGAACATTTTTTCGCGATGCATAATGACATACTTACAAAATATTTACAAAAGTCAGAAAATGAATCGGGTTAGAGTGATTATAATGTAACAATTTTCTTAATAGGGATTGTCTTTAGTAGTATTAAATTACGGAAGTGATGATTTTCAATCGCTTAAATGGAGGATTTAAAATGTTTACAAAGAAAAAGGATAAGTTCATGGTTCAACTTGAAGAAATGGTTTTCAATTTAGATCGTGCAGCAATGGAATTCGGTAAAATGGATTTCAATACACATTTAGATTTAAAAGCGTATTCTGACAATATCAAAACTTATGAATCTCACGGTGATGAATTAATGCATCAAGTTATTACAGATTTAAATCAAACATTCATTACACCTATTGAACGTGAGGATATCCTATCATTATGCAACGCAATCGATGATGTATTAGATGCAATGGAAGAAACATCTGCAATGTTTGAAATGTATTCAATCGAATATACTGATGAATATATGGCAGAATTTGTTGAAAACATTCAAAAAGCAGTAGCTGAAATGAAATTAGCGGTCGGCTTACTTGTAGATAAAAAATTATCACATATGCGCATTCATTCTATTAATATTAAAGAATTTGAAACAAACTGTGATGGTATTTTACGTCAATCAATGAAGCATATATTTAATAGTGAAACTGATCCAATGACATTAATTAAAATAAAAGACATTTACCAAAGCATGGAAGAAATCGCTGATAAATGCCAAGTTGTAGCAAATAACTTTGAAACAATCATTATGAAAAATAGCTAAGGGAGTTCTTAAAGATGGATTACGTATTAATTATTACGATAGCTATCGTTGTTTTTTCATTGATATTTGACTTTATCAACGGTTTTCACGATACTGCAAACGCGGTAGCTACAGCGGTATCTACTCGTGCTTTAACGCCGAGAAGAGCTATACTATTAGCTGCAATTATGAATTTTATTGGTGCCTTAACATTTACTGGTGTGGCAGGAACAATTACAAAGGATATTGTAAATCCATTTGAATTACATAATGGGCTCGTTGTCGTACTTGCAGCAATTATTTCAGCAATTATTTGGAATTTAGTAACATGGTTTTATGGTATACCTAGTTCATCATCTCATGCTTTGATTGGTTCAATTGCAGGTGCAGCAATTGCATCAACAGGTTCTTTCATGGATATTCATTATCAAGGATTTACCAAAATTATTATCGTATTGATTATTTCACCAATCATTGCATTTTGTGTAGGTTATATCATGTATTCCATTGTGAAAATTGTCTTTAAAAATGCGAATTTAACAAGATCTAACCGTAACTTTAGATTTTTCCAAATTTTTACGGCAGCATTGCAATCCTTCTCACACGGGACAAACGATGCTCAAAAATCAATGGGGATTATTACCTTAGCTTTAATCGTAGCTGATGTGCAACACCAAGTAGAACCTCAGTTATGGGTTAAAGTAGCTTGTGCTACCGCAATGGGCTTAGGTACTGCAATTGGTGGTTGGAAAATCATCAAAACTGTAGGTGGTAATATCATGAAAATTAGACCTGCTAACGGTGCAGCAGCTGATTTATCATCAGCATTAACTATTTTCGTGGCTTCATCACTACATTTCCCATTATCTACTACGCACGTTGTATCTTCATCTATTCTAGGTGTAGGTGCAGCTAATCGTGTGAAAGGCGTAAAATGGAGTACAGCGCAACGTATGGTTATCACATGGGTAATTACATTACCTATTTCAGCTGTATTGGCAGCTATTATCTATTTGATTATGCATATTTTCTTATAAAGCATAATAAGTTATTAATTAAAATATTGCTAAAACAGGCTAGGACATCATTTTTAGAAAAATAAGCCAGTAAATGCGTTTTTAGTAAATGCATTTACTGGCTTATTCATATTCATTGCTTCGTAGTGTATAACTCGGGCTGTCTCAGCCAGCCCAGCTTGCGTTGTCCGTTGGCTTTCTTTAAACTAAGTGAATGTGATGTCTGATGTATAAAATGATGATGCAATAACGCTAACAATAGAAACTTTAGGCGGTTAGATTTTAATCCGTTATAAATAAGTTCAAAGCTATCTATTTATATCTTTTGAGTGAAATGGACTTAAAAGATAATTTTTAACAAAATAAAAAAGCGTAAGAGCTAGGTCTCACGCTTTGATTATTGTTATATTAATGGATAAATGCATAACTAGAAACTTCTGAAGCAGGGATAGTTCTAGTATTTGTGTTATATGGACCATAAGTATAATTCATTTCAGAAATTAAAATACTACCGTCGCCATTAACACGTTCAACATATGCAACATGACCATATGGGCCAGGTGTACTTTGCATAATTGCGCCAACTTCAGGTGAGTTATCTACACGGTAACCATCATTAGCAGCATTTCCAGCCCAATATTTTGCATCTGACCAATAAGTGCTTATTGGTTTGCCGGCTTGAGAACGACGATCAAATACATACCAAGTACATTGACCGGAAGTATATAGATTAGAATGGTTAAATGTTGGTGTTGTGTTTGTATTTGAAGGTGTTACTGTTGTGCCACCAGAACCAGCACCATTGCCAGAACCACTTGGGATATTTAATGTTTGATTTGGCATGATTAAATAGCCATTTAAATTATTAGCGCGCATTAAGTCATTAACTGACACACCATATTGATTGGCAATAAGATTTAATGATTCTCCAGCTTGAACTGTATGAGATGTTGCTGAAGAATTTTGACCACTATATTGGCTACTGTTGGTATTATTTCCACCAACTGATAAGACTTGACCAGGGAATACAAAGTTATTTGAAAGATTATTACTTTGTTTAATATCGTTAACAGTTGTGTTATGCTGTTGAGCGATACTCCATAAAGATTCACCAGATTTAACGGTGTGTTGTGTTGCGGCTTCGGCATGTTGGTGTGTAAGCGCTGCAGCAGCACCTGATGCAGCTGTAATAGCAAATGCTAATTTTTTCACGTTCATGTCCTCCTTATATTTAAATGCACATTAAGTCATGCACTTTAATTTAAATATTTAATTTCCGATTTATCACTACACCCCCATATTATCAAAAATAGTTTTCTTTGTGGGTATTGTTACTATCTTGTAATATTATTAATAAATGACGATGAAATGTAAATATATTTATAAACGTTGCTGCATAAGGGTTAGAAATGGAAATTATGAAAGTTATTTTCAATATAAAAATTTAATTTGTAATATTTCGAGAATAAAAAATGAAATGTAAATGCATTTATCCAACTGGATTATTCATTTTCAATAAAACAATGTTTATCTTATTGTCTTAGTGTTATAAATAACTATTGAAGGAAGGAGCAATAGCATGAATGATTTTTCAAAGAAACAAAGACATATGACAGATCACAGTCAATCTAAATCATGGGCGTATTCGCAAGTATGGTTATATTTTATGTATTATTGGCTTATATTTGGTATTGGTTGTTATTTTGGACAATACCTTCCTGATGAATGGCGAATGCCATTGTCTATAGGATTGTTAGTTCTTATTTTTTCTACCTTAATATTTAAAAGAGCGCGTAAATATGGTTTGATTATTTCTCATATCTATGCGATTATCGTGGGACTATTATCATACGCGATGTTTACAACATACTTACAAAATTTAGGTGCGGATGTATTTTATAAAAATATTGTCTTAGCTATTGGTGCATTTGTTATTTTTGGAGTGATAGGTTTTTTCTTTATAAAAGATGCATCAAGTATAGGAAGATATTTGTTTGTAACATTACTGGCACTGATTGTAGCATCTCTTATTGGACTGTTTATTCATAATCCAGTATTTTATACGGTTATCACGGTAGTCAGCTTGTTTCTGTTTCTTCTATATACTTTATATGATTTTAATAGAATGAAACGGGGTCAATTTTCACCGAGAGAAATGGGCTTTAATCTGTTTATTAATTTGCTTAATATTATTCTTGATATTTTAAGCTTAGCAAACCGTTTTCGAAATTAATCGAAAAATAAATATCTTAAATCAAAAGATGTTTGCGCTTTGTTTTACTTGTTTAGTGTAGTAAAGTTTTGGCAACAGCATGCCAATAATCAGCGAAAGAATTACACTAACCCAAAGCGCAATATTTTTTTATGTAATTTTATAGTTATCAATAAAATAGAAAAAACATAACAATAAATATGTTAGTTTATTTTTGCTAATATATTTAGATTGTGTTAAATTTATGCTTATTATTATAGGAAAAGCGGACTTTATGTTAAGTAAAATATAAGGGTTATGAGCTAGCAAGATTAGAAAGAGGAAGATATATGACTAATACTTTTTTTCGAATCCTCACTAAAGAAGAATATCAACCAACACGATGTATCGATGGTATTATTGTCATTTTACCTATACAAGGGGATCTGACGATTCAGCATTTTGCTAATTCTACTACGATTAGTGATGAAATATATATCATAAATAATAAAGATATTTTTACAATTAAACAGAATCATAAATCATTAATGCTTTACATTACGAGCGATTGGTTTAAAAATCACGATTATGTATTTTTTGATTATAAGTATTCTGTGAACTTACTAAAATCAATCAATAAATTAAAACAACTGATGCTTAAAATTGCGATTAACTATATTAATCAAATGCCCATAACTAGTAATGAAAACTACATTAAACAAATGGTGGAAGTAATAGCAACAGAAGGAAGTGTTGATTTAGAAACAGCTGAAAATCAATATAAATTTTTATTTTATGGGGAACTTAGCCAAATACTAGAATATATTAATAAACACTCTCATGAAAAACTAACGTTAAATGCACTATCTCAAAATTTATTCACCTCAAAATCCAATATTTCCGCACAGTTTCACCAAAACTTAAACATGGGTTTTAAACAATACGTTGATTCACTAAAAATTGCTGAATCAATTGAATACTTGTTAACTGAAAATTCAACCATTAGTCATATTAGCGATAAATTAGGGTTTAGTAATTCGGCTAGCTATACGAAAATGTTTAAAAGTTATATTGGTATTACACCTAATGATTATCGAAGTTTAAATATAAAGGATAAATATTTATTAATGAATTATGAAGTGTTAAGTGAGGATAATGAACAACATTTAAAAACAGTACTCAGACAACAGATTAATTATTATCAAGAAAATATTGAACGTAAAATATTTATAGACAACAATAAAGTAAAAACAAATCAAAATTTTGAACTTGTAACTCAGATTAATACTGTTGAAGAGTTTAAAGAGTTATTCTTTATTAAAATCAAAGGAAAAGCTAATATTAATACAGAAATTTAATTATCTATGTTAATTTTGGTATTGGAACATTAATTAATAATCTGAGTGATGCTGAAATTGGAGATATGTTTAAAAAAATTGCGGCAAATAATTTGCATATTGCCTTTAAAATTCAATCATTAGAAATTATGGATTATATCGAGCGCATTTATGTACAAGTAGTAGAACGTTTAAACTATAAGAAATCATTAGCAAATGGTGATCGTGGTATTATCATGCTTGTATTTGATATGGAAGTAATAGAACTAAAAGAAATTTATCGGCTTATTTTAAAAATTCAAAATAAGCAATTTGGTTTAAGATTTGGTTTAGACATTAGCTGTTTGCTTAACGAAACAGTCATGTTTAAAACATTAGAATCACAAATAAAACGTATCGGTTTTGATTATTTATTTATTGATAATGCTCACCTTGAACAACCATATTTACTAGAAGATAGTCAACATTTATTATTAAAAAATATTTTAGAGTATCAGAATATCGAAAAAATATTAACACAAATTGATTTATCATATAGCAAAGTTATATTTTTAAATATAGAGAACCACCAATTTTTAAATAATGAAAACGACTTGAGTAACAGTGCCCCATTAATTATTGAAACCTTTTTGAAAACGGCAGAGTTATTTGATGGTATGGGTGTTAACTTATATTTTAGTAGAAATTCGTTTAATGCAATTCATATCTTTGATGAAAATGGTTTTAAAACGGTGTTAGGCATCATCATTGGTCAAATTAAATGGATGATGAACCAGTCCAGAACAATTAAAGATAATTATATTGTAGTAGAAAATGAAGCACAGTATACATTATTTTTATATGATTGGAGAGTATTTGAAAGCGAAGCATCAATTACCTATTTTGGTGATACAGAAGTATTAATTCATTTTGAAGAAGTAGCCGAACAATCGATTCGTTTAATTAAGTCGGAAAAAGTTGACGAGAAAAATGGTAATATCAATCACATCATTAATCGCCATATTCGTGAAAAATACAATTGGACTCAGGAATTATTAAAAGAAATTGAAGATCATTTACATACGACTATGAGAATTATTGAACATGACTTCAGGAAAGACTATTTTAAAGTTAATTTAGGTTATGATTCATTAAGAATCATAAAAATATTCAAATAGTGTGCAATTAATGCGTAGTGCAATTCAATTCAAATGTGTTGGTAATTTTGGCAATGAATATTAAACAAATGAAAACGACAACCTCTAAAACATAGTAGATAATTATAATATATTGTCCGCTTATATTTGGAGGTGCAATAGTATTGAGTAAAGATAAATTAAATCAATTACTAAATCTTTATAAGAAGCATAAATTATTGTCAGAATATATAGATAAAAAATATAAGCTGACGCTTAATGATTTAGCAGTATTAAAACTTGCTAAAGATTATACTTCAGAAGAGAAAGTATTGATGCAATCGTTTTTAAAATTAGCGATTGAAGAATTAGATTTAAGTAGAACGAAGTTACTTGTTTCTATCCGTCGACTTATCGACAAAGAAAAATTAAGTAAACAACGTTCAGAAGAAGATGAGCGTAAAATTTTCATTTATATGAATGATGACAATATTGAAAGTTTTAATGACTTATTTAAAGATGTCGAAGAATTATTAGAAATCTAAGTTTGTTTGTACTGGCAAAGTTTACTTTGTCAGTATTTTTAATTTTATTTAAGCTCAATCATCAATATAAAAACAATCGGATATAAGATGAGTTAATGATAGGCGGACATATATTGATATAATAGAATTGTTACTAAATTGGCATGTTTACGTGCTGTATGTTATATATAATCGTTGGAAAATCATGTATAATAAATAGTGTTAATTTAGAAGAACGAAAGTGAGATGACATTATGGGTCGTAAATGGAATAATATTAAAGAGAAAAAAGCCCAAAAGGATAAAAACACTAGCAGAATTTATGCTAAATTTGGTAAAGAAATATATGTTGCAGCAAAATCAGGCGAGCCTGATCCAAATTCAAACCAAGCATTACGCTTAGTGTTAGAACGTGCTAAAACATATTCAGTACCTAATCATATCATTGACAAGGCAATCGATAAGGCTAAAGGTGCAGGAGAAGAAAACTTTGACCATCTTAGATACGAAGGTTTTGGTCCAAGCGGCTCTATGATAATTGTCGATGCGTTAACGAATAATGTAAATCGTACAGCCTCAGACGTTCGAGCTGCTTTTGGTAAAAATGGAGGAAACATGGGCGTATCAGGTTCTGTTGCATATATGTTTGATGATACTGCTACATTTGCTATTGAAGGAAAGTCTGCGGATGATGTATTAGAAGCATTAATGGAACAAGATGTTGATGTGAGAGATGTTATTGATGAAGATGGCTTAAATGTTGTCTATGCAGAACCAGATCAATTTGCGCAAGTGCAAGAAGCATTACGTGCAATAGGTGTAGAAGAGTTCAAAGTAGCAGAATTTGAAATGTTACCTCAAACGGATATAGAATTATCAGCTGAGGATCAAGAAACATTTGAAAAATTAGTTGATGCACTTGAAGAGTTGGAAGACGTTCAAAACGTTTTCCATAACGTGGATTTAAAATAATGATATCTGCAGAAGAATGGATTAATCGACTTGAATTAATGCCTCATCCCGAGGGAGGCTATTATAAAGAAACGCTACGACCGGATGATAAAAAGCGTGCATCATATAGCAGTATATATTTTCTATTAAAAGATGCAGATGTGTCTCATTTTCATCGTATTGATGCGGATGAGGTATGGTATCACCATAGTGGTGAAACGCTTTTAATTCATATGATTACAACAGAGGGTAAATACTATGTTGAACAGTTAGGACAAAATGTTGCTGATGGTGATGTCTTGCAATGTGTTGTTCCTAAAGGCACGATATTTGCCTCAAGTTTAAAACATTCTAAAGGATACGGTATTGTTGGTTGCATGTGTCAACCTGCATTTGAATTTGAACACTTTGAATTATTGGCACAAGCAATATTATTAGAAAAGTATCCTCAACACCAAGAGATTATTAAAGCTTATGCAGTAGAATAGACGCATAACTTGAAACACAATTGTGATTTCATATTAAATAAGAATGCCATGTGCTTATTAACGGCACAAGGTGTTCTTTTTTTTTTAGAATTTTTCTTGTGGTTTAACGGTATTATATAATGATATGTGAAGGTGATTTTTAGCTTAGATGTGAGTATATACATTATGGACCAAGTGATATGCTTTTGTTTAAATTTTAATTTTTGAAAATCTAGTTTAAATCTCAAAATTCATAGTAATATTATCGATTTTACAAAAATTCATAAATATATAGTAGAATATAAATGATCGAAGTCAAATAAATGCATGTAATTAATACAAAGTTTCGGATAAGATGACAGACGATAGTTAGTCTAATATAATAATGACAAGGAGTTGGTGGCTGTGAAAGTAAAATATATTGATAAACGTCACTGGCGTCGCCTTATAGAAAGGGAATATATAGAAGTTAAGGTGAATAATAAAAGATTCAAGGGCATTATCGGTTTAGTGACGATGAATAAAGTACGTGAACCGCTTGAGGTGACGGTAGTTGGAAAGCATATGGTTGTGGCTGATGACCATTATCAATGGCTGCAGATTTTACCCGAAAAGAAACGGTACAGTATTACAGCAATGTTTGATGATAAAGGCCAACCGTTAGAATATTATTTCGATATAAATATCAAAAACATTACACAAAAAGGTAATGCTAGAACATTAGACTTATTTCTAGATGTCTTAGTATTGCCTACTGGTAAGTATGAGCTTGTTGATGAAGATGACTTAATGAATGCGTTAGTTAATGAACAAATCACTAAAAGACAGTATCATGAAGCCTATATGATAGCACATCAATTGATGATTGAGATAAATGATAATTTTGATGAACTTGAACGACGAATCATGCATTGTTACCGCAAAATGAATCAAAAGAAACATAAAGCGAAACGACATCACCATCAAGCACCTCAACCACAGCAACGTCATAAAAGAAAAAAACGCTTTACAGAAGACTAAGATTTAAATCATGTATGTTTAACATTAGCCAAGAGAAACCGTTATAGAGACTTTCAAAACAAAAAGCAACGGACAACGCAAGTTGGAGTGGGGCCCCAACACAAAGACTTTCGAAGCGAAAGACAACGGACAACGCAAGTTGGGGTGGCCCCAACACAAAGAAATGCAGTTAATATTTCAACAAGCAAAGCAAGTTAGGGATGGGACTTTCTACAGAAGCTTGTCATTATTAGCAAGAGTTTAAAAATACATTTTACATTAGACAATTAGTATTTTTATAATGTAGGTTTATCTACTTAATTATTTTATGTTTTACCAAAATAATGACTTATGCACTAATAGTACTTTTACTTTATAAAGTATTGTTATGATGGGCGCTGTTTAAATCCTAAACGTTTTAGTTATGACTTTATTATGTATGGATAAGCAAGAGGATTGTAGGGGGAAACTATGAAAATTGAAGACTATAGATTACTTATAACATTGGATGAGACAAAAACATTGCGCAAAGCTGCAGAATTATTATATATTTCGCAACCTGCTGTCACACAGCGATTAAAAGCAATTGAAAATAATTTTGGCGTAGATATTTTTATTCGTACAAAAAAGCAACTCATTACTACAACAGAAGGGGCTATGATTATTGAGCATGCTCGCGATATGTTAAAGCGAGAACGTTTATTTTACGATAAAATGCAGGCGCATATTGGAGAGGTCAATGGTACGATATCTATTGGTTGTTCTTCTTTGATAGGACAAACATTGCTTCCAGATGTCTTAAGTTTATATAATACACAGTTTCCAAATGTTGAAATACAAGTTCAAGTAGGTTCGACTGAACATATCAAAGCACATCATCGTGATTATCATGTTATGATTACGCGGGGAAATAAGGTTATGAACCTAACAAACACCCATTTATTTAATGATGAACATTACTTTATTTACCCTAAAGATAAGCGGGCAGAAGTAGATAAACTTCCATTTATTGAGTTTCAAGCAGATCCCATTTATATTAATCAAATTAAAGAATGGTACAATGATAACTTAGGACAAGATTTCCATGCAACCATTACTGTTGATCAAGTTGGAACATGTAAAGAGATGTTATTGAGTGGTGTAGGAGTAACTATTTTACCTGAGGTTATGATGAAATACATTGATAAAAATCAATTTGAATGTGAAAAAGTATTAATTGAAGGTCAGCCACTGATACGCTCTACATTTATGAGTTACGAAGCGAATATGTTGCAGTTGCCACAAGTAGATTCATTTGTTAATTTAATGTATAACTTTATACGCTAATTTATAGGATATCGTGCCGCAATATGTATCATGTTAACCTTGTCGGCATTTAGATTAATTAATTTTAAGGATAGAGGGTACGTTTATGTTTAAAGCATTACTCCATATTAAAAACTATAAATTATTTGTGGTAAATATGATGCTTCTCGGTATGGGTATCGCAATTACGGTACCCTATTTTGTATTATTTGCGACGAATGAATTAGGTATGACAACCAATCAGTTCGGCATTTTATTAGCGCTTGCTGCGGTTAGTCAATTTACAATAAATTCTATAGTCGCGCGCTTTTCAGACACGCATAATATTAATCGTAAGTTTTTAATTATTACTGCCTTATTTATGGGGGCAGTTAGTTTCTCTATATATTTTTATATTCATGATATTTGGTTATTTATTATTACATATGCGATTTTTCAAGGTTTATTTGCACCAGCAATGCCTCAATTATATGCTTCTGCTAGAGAATCTATCAATATATCGTCTTCCAGAAAAAATGCTAAATTTGCCAATACAGTGTTACGATCAATGTTTTCTTTTGGCTTCCTTTTCGGGCCGTTGATAGGTTCACGTCTTATCCATTTTAATGGGTACGCTGGACTCTTCGGAGGAACAGTTGCTATTATTTTATTTACGTTATTATTGCAGGTCTTCTTTTATCAAGATTTAAAGTTAACAGGAGAACAACAAGTTGGTGGAACAGCACATATTGAAACCACAGCGCCGAATATGTTGAAAGATGTTACCTTGTTTTTGCCTTTTGTAGCATTTATTTTGCTACATATTGGGCAATGGATGTATACCATGAATATGCCGTTGTTTGTAACAAAACAGTTGCATATTTCTGAAGATTATGTGGGGACATTAGCAAGCTTATGCGCAGGATTAGAAGTTCCATTCATGGTGATTTTAGGAATGTTAGCGACTAAGTTGCAAACTAGAACATTATTGATTGTTGGAGCACTAAGTGGTGGTGCGTTTTATTTTAGCATTGGTATCTTTAATAACATATATATGATGATGCTTGGGCAAGTTTTTCTGGCCTTCTTTTTAGCGATTTTACTTGGCTTAGGCATCAGTTATTTTCAAGATATTTTACCTGATTTTCCCGGCTACGCTTCTACACTTTTTGCTAATGCGATGGTAATTGGGCAGCTATGTGGGAATTTATTAGGTGGTGCCATGAGTCAGTGGGTTGGTTTAGAAAATGTCTTTTTTGTATCAGCAAGCTCAATATTTATTGGTATGGTGCTAATCTTTTTCACGAAAGATCAAAAATTTACTGAAGAAAAGGTGATATCTTAATATGACTGTCTTATTGTGGTTATTAATTATTTTCGCATTTATTTTGGCATTTGTTGGACTTATTAAACCTGTGATACCCTCTGTTTTGATGTTGTGGGTTGGTTTTTTAATTTATCAATTCGCATTTAATAATGGTGAATTATCGTGGATATTTTATGTGTCAATGATAGTGTTAACGGTACTCATGTTTATCTCTGATTTTGCAATGAATAAATATTTTGTTAATAAATATGGTGGTTCAAAGATAAGTGAGTATGTTGCACTTATAGGTGTGCTCGTTGGTTGTTTTGTCTTCCCACCATTTGGCATTATCATTATTCCTTTTGTAGCAGTTTTTGCAGTTGAACTTATGCAAGATTTCGATGTGAACAAAGCTTTTAAAGCAAGCTTGGGTTCAATCGTAGCTTTCTTAACCAGCAACATTGCCAAAGCGATCATCATGTTTATCATGATTGTATGGTTTTTTATAGATGTATTTGTGATATAAACTAGAATATTCTGGATAGAAATCTTATTTTACTTTCAAGTATTAATCTTTTTGAAAATGATGACTAGGATTGAAAAAGCTTGGTATAAGCGTATTTTTAATCCAGTCAACTACTGCTAATATAGAGTTCATAACTTAAAACATAATTATGTTCCAGTCTCTTGTCAATTAGTTTTACAAATGCGTACCAGGCGGGGCATCGTTCATCGAAAAAAGCCAGTAAATGAGTTTTTTATAAATTCATTTACTGGTTTCTTTATTTATGATGTTTTATATTGTTGTCCCGATTTACATTATCTGTTGAGTCTCTTAAGGAAGTTCATAATGATGGGCCCACCCCAGCTTGCGTTGTCCGTAGAAATGCTT
>NZ_KV840197.1:156011-171322 GCF_001839145.1 Staphylococcus sp. HMSC62D11
CTCTGTGCTGAGGGCCCCACCCCAGCTTGCGTTGCACGTAGAAATGCTTGGTGCATTTCTACGTGCTGGGGCCCCTATAGTCTTGTGTTGGCGTTTTTGTTGGTGTGTCGGTGTTTTGTGTAGAATGCGATGGGTGTAATGATGAGTGATGCGATAATAAAGTGCCAGTTGCTAATTGTGATATAGGGTCCGATTGCAAGGAATGATTGTGGGATAAAGAATACATAGACGAGTGCTGAAATAAGTAATCCTATGACGATGTAGGTTAATATCCATACTAAGTTTTTATTATTAAAACATTGAAGTTGAACCGTTTTGAAAATCATCCATATAAATAAAAAAATGATAAATAAACCAATGATGACAATAATTGGAAAGGTGTATAGATATATGCGGTTGTTATTGCCGCCGATAAAGAACCCAATAAATCCTTTACAAAAACAAAAAATACCTATTAAAAACATAAAATTTTGATAAATATAGTTAAAAATATTATTGATTGTTTCGTTTGGCAATGCGCGGATCTCCTGCTTTGCGTGTGCTTTAGGGTCGTGATTGAAAAATTCCAAAGCAAGGGTACCATTATCTTCTGCCTTCAATAATTGCTTTAATATACGATTGAGCATTAGTTCTGAATCATACGGATTGACACTGAGTTCTGCTCGTACATACGTCATGTAATTCTCGAATATTTCTCTATCCGTATTATTTAGTCGTAGTGATTTGACATTATTTTCCCGCATGAGTTGAGACGTAGATTTCATACATTATTTTAAGCTCCTTTAGATATAGTAATAATAGTTATTATATCAATTATGATTAATCATATCATAGAAGTTGAAATAAATTAATTATCGTAATTACTATAAGTAGCTAGATAAACATTTATTAAAGCACGATTAGCTATAACAAATGATTAGAAAGTGGTTTCATGTTAAAATAATAGTATTCACTTATATTCAAAGGAGTCAAACATGAAGAAAGGGCTTGTGCTATTATTAGCAGCAATTTTTTTATTAACAGCATGCGGTAAGGGAAATGATGAAAAGCAATCTTTAGAACAAGATATACAAAAATTAGAAAAAGAGAAAAAAGATTTAGAAAAGCAAGAAGAGAAACTTAAAAGCGATAAAGAGAAATATAAAAGTCAACGTGAGACTTTAGAAAAAGAAGTAGAAGAGATGCAAAGTACTTCATCAGATGATGACAAAGATAATAAAGAAAAAACGAGTGACAAAAGTAAAGAGAAGTCATCACAACATCAAACAACGCACCACCAAAATAAAGATCAACAAAATCAGCATCAAAATTCAAACAATACAGATAACACACAGACAGATAAAGATAAGACGCATAAACAACAGTCATCACAATCTACTAAGAATGATACACAGAAGCAATCAAAGCAACCAAAACAACAACAATGATTCAATGTCACAAGTTAAAAAATTTGTGCCGTTTTATGTCTGATGTTACCGGGTATGTATAACCATAAATACAGAACGTGTATATGAACAAGTTTACATATCGATTTTAAAAGGAGCGAGCAACAATGCATGAACAAGATTTTCGTATTTTAGAAGGCCAAGATATTACTTTACCAGAATTAGGGCGTGAATTAGAAACGTTAACTGGACGTACAATTGTAGATTCTACAGGTGAAATCAATCGAGTAGTGGCACACTTGCCAAACTTTGATTCGGATTTTGATACATTTGTTGCTACATATAAATTAAATCATCAAAATGATTTCATTGATGCTATTTTTACAGCACCGAAAGCTCAGCGTAATCGTTTAAAAGAGATTCCTGTGCATATCGAATTAATTAGTTATATTTCGAAAGCTTAGTTTATACAAAGAACAAACATATAGTAGGTTGCGCGGTATGAAGAGTTTTTGTTCATAACGCGCTTCTTTTTATAGAGCACTGTTACAGAATGAAGCGATGAGGTGAAAGCAGAATGACTGTTTATATAGAAACGGAAAGATTGAAATTACGTGATTGGGAAGAAAATGATTTATTACCATTTCAAAAATTGAATGCAAATCCACAAGTTAGACGTTATTTTCCTAGTTTATTAAGTTATCGCCGTTCAGCGTTAGATATGAAACAAATGCAAAAAAATATTACAGCAACGGGGATAGGTCTATTTGCAGTAGAATTAAAAGAAACTAATGAGTGGATTGGGTTTATTGGTCTGAATTATATTCCAAAAGATAGCCAATATCCATTTAATAATTTACCATTTTATGAAATAGGTTGGCGTTTAATTCCAGAGGTATGGGGAAATGGTATTGCAACTGAAGGCGCTGAAGCTGTGCTAAAATATGCACAAAAAAAGGGAGTTTATGACATATACAGTCTAACGGCAGAGACAAATTTATCGTCACGAAAAGTGATGGAGAAAATAGGGATGAAAGTCTTTGATCGTTTCGAATTTCCTGAATTGAATAAATATCATCCACTTAAAATGCAAGTTAGGTATTATAAAAATCTCAAATAAAAAATAGCCGCTCGTGTGGGCGACTATTTTTTTAATCATAGCTTCTTTCGCCAAGTGGTTTAGCGTTTTGAAGCCCATGTAGTAAGTCTTCTTTTGTGTGATATAGAGGTGCTAAAGCTTTATATTTTTCGTCAATAAAGCCTTCTTGAATCATGTGAATAATAAGTTGATGTAATGGCTCAAAAAAACCGTTTAAATTATAAATACCAATCGGTTTTTGATAAATACCAATTTGTGTCCAACTATAGATTTCAAAAAATTCTTCAAGCGAACCAGCACCGCCTGGAGCGAGGATAAAAGCATCTGCTAATTCTGCCATTTTCTCTTTTCTTTGATGAAGCGAATCCACTAGAATAAGTTCAGAAACCCGTTGACTCGTAATTTCTTTAGTATCTAATTCTTTAGGCATGACGCCAATAACAGTGCCATTGTGATCTAATACACCATTTTGTATGGCACCCATAATGCCTACAGAACCAGCGCCAAAAATGAGTTCATAACCTTTTTGCGCCATATATTTTCCTAAGTTATATGCTTCGTTGACATAGGTTGGATTACTGCCTTTACTTGCGCCACAGAAAACTGCAATTTTTTTCATGATGATAAATGCCTCCTATATTTGAGAGAGTACACGTCGAAATATATGTTCAAAGTGTTGCTGATCTTTGTTAGAAAAAGGAGTCGGTCCCTTGTGCCGACCACCTTGTTTTCTAAGTTGAGCATGGTTATAACGCTGTTGTATCAACATGTCAATGTTAGTACTATTGTATATATAGCCTTTATGGTGTAGTACTGTTTTAACTTTGTTTAACAATAGACTCGCCAAACCATAATCTTGCGTGATAACGATATCTTTACTTTGCGCTAATTGAACGATTTTATAATCCACTGCATCCGGTCCATCATCGACATATATCGTGTTAACGTGTTCTGGATAAGTCTGCGTTGTATAGTGACTGAAGCTACGTACAATTATAACAAAAATGCCTGTCCCTGAGGTTAATTCAATAACAGATTGAATGACAGGACAAGCATCTCCATCAATGATAATCGATGTCATCTTGTTAAGACTCATGATGTGTTTCTTTATTATTTTGTTTAGTTACACTTTGAGCATCATGTTCTTCATAATTTTTTATTTCTTTAATACGTGCTTTTTTATTCTTGTCACGATTTTTTTTTTCATCATGATGACGTTGTTCGATGTTTTTTTGTAACTTTTTAGCCAGTTTTTTAATATCATGTTTGTTATCTTTAGCTAATTTTTCGCCTTTTTTCTCTGTTTCATCATCTAATGCGCCGGGTGTTAGGCCTACTTTTTCTTGATACTTTTGAGTTTTCTTTAAATCTTTTATACGCTGTTTCTCATTTTTTTCACGTGCCTTTGCTTCTTCTTTATGACGTTGTTCGATATTTTTTTGAAGTTTTTTATCCATTTTATCGGCTTCTTTGCGATTTTTCTTCGCTAATTTTTCGCCTTTTTTCTCAATATATTCAGGATCATTTTCTTTTGCAATTTTTTTCAATTCTCGTTTGTTATCATGTTCTTGTTTTTTATCAATAACAAATTCTTTAACGTCAGTAGCTTTATTAGCTACAGTTTTAGATGCACGTGATGTTGCAGCAGTTACTTTTTTGACTTCAGAATGATTTTTGATATGTTTACGTTCAGTAACTAAGGGCACAATAAAAATAGGTAAAACGTTTATTAGTGTCTTAATTAGATGTCTTTTCTTTTGATCCATAGATATTGCCTCCAGTTCATATGCTTATCTTATTCATTACCCTATGACACTCTAGTATAAACGATAAATATACTGTATTGGTATATGTCTAAATATTCATTTAAATAGCAATGACATTATTATAAAAAGGGACTCAGGAACTAATTCCTGATCTTAAGAAAAATAGTAGGTCTATAACTACAACATGGTAAATATAGTTTGAATAACAAAAATGGCAATTTCTACATTATTCCAATAGAAATTGCCATTATTATTTGATTAGAGACGTATCTATATTTTCCATAATCTTTTCATGAATAACACCATCAGTAAATAGTGCTATACACAATGTATTAAATTAATAAATCCCTTTACCAATGCCGAAACCAAAGTAAAGAATAGCGATAATTACTACTAAGATAATACGATATATAGCGAATGGTACTAATTTAATTTTATTGATTAAATGTAAGAAAGTTTTGATTGCGATTAACCCAACGATAAATGCTGCCAGGAAACCTAAAAGATAAAATGGTATGTGTGCTAAGTGAATATATTCATAGTGTTTAATTAAAGATAAACCACTTGCTGCTAGCATAATTGGTACTGACATAATAAATGTAAAGTCAGATGCCGCTTTGTGATTCATTTTCATAAGTACACCCGTTGAAATTGTAGAACCCGAGCGACTAAATCCAGGCCACATTGCAATGGCTTGAGAAATACCAATGACAAATGCTTGGAAATAATTAATTTGATCTACATTTTGTGGGTGCTTAACTTTTTCACTATATTTATCCGCAATAATCATATAAATGGCACCTAAAAATAACCCAATCATTACAGTAGGAACACTGAATAAATATTTTTCAATTAAATCATCAAACATTAGACCTAAAATACCGGCTGGAATCATACCGACAAGTACGTGTAACAAGTTCAAACGACGTGGTTTAGAGCGAAACTCTTCACTTATCGGTGCTTGATGTTGTTTTCCAATATGTAATAATTCGAAAAAACGTTCTCTAAAGACCCAAGCTGCAGCAAAAACAGACCCTAATTGAATGACTACTTTAAATGTAAAAGCAGATTCACTTCCTAGAAAATCAGTGGATTTCAACCACATATCATCCATTAAAATCATGTGACCTGTTGATGATACAGGAGCGAATTCAGTAAGTCCTTCAACGATACCGAGAATGATACCTTTGATTAACTCAAGTAAAAACATAGATTAACCTACCTTCTTAAATATCTTATTTATATTCATGAATCTTAAAAAATTACTACATTATCATAGCATATTAAATTCATTCCTAGCTACTGATTATTAGTTTAGAACTTATAAACTAGACTAAAGTTGTATATTAAACGATATTTATGAATACGTCATGAAATGACGATTTATTTTTGAATGGATATGTTTAACCTTCACGTAGTAAATTAAAGTGGAAAGGGAAAAGTAGTCATTTCTATGGAGCTAGGTAGAAGAATACAATGTGTACATAAAAAACCCATCAATTAATATCAATTGATGGGACATTTTATTTAAAGATTTCGTTTAAAAAAATAACAGTTACAACTTTAATTCACATGACGCTGATACTATAATTATTCTTTGTTTTCAGTAAATGCGTTAATAACTTTACCTAGAAGACGGTTCAGTTCTTGTGCTTCATCTGCACTAAGCGATGAAGCGGTTGCCACTTTAGAAGAAGCATCTTTAAGATCAGGTTTGATGCCTTCACTTTTTTCTGTCAAGTGTATAAAGACCTCACGTTGATCAACTTCAGAACGTTCACGTTTGATTAAATCAACGTGTTCCATTCGTTTAAGAAGTGGTGAAACTGTTCCAGTATCTAATGCTAATTCAGTAACGACTTTTTTAACATTTACTGGTGACTCATCCCACAATATACTTAATACTAGAAATTGTGGGTAAGTAAGGTTGTACTTTTTAAAGACTTTGTTTGAGTAGTAGCGATTTACTTGTCTTTGAGCATTGTACAAACTAAAACATAGCTGCTCTTTTAAATTGTGATGTTCAGACATTAAAGTTCTCCTCCAGACATTCTATCCGTTTTCTCTTTTTCGGATTAAATCCCGTTAGTGTTGTGCAAAATATATTTATTGACACATTTCATTTCAATGTCATGATAAAATTAAAGTATGACTAAAGTTTAGAAGAAAACACACGTATAATCAAGTATAAACATAAATTTTTATATATTCATTATCATTTACTTAGAAATTTTAAATAGAAAAGAGAATAAAAATTGAAAAAACATAATTGCAGAAACACATATATTTCTATAGTTTCCGGGTTTTTAGGTAGTGGTAAAACCACTTTTCTACAAGAGTATATGCAATATTTATTAAAAACTGATGAGAAAATCACAATTATTATGAACGAATTTGGTACTTTTGACGTTGACAGTTTAACATTCAATAATGAGGTTGCCATAAATGCTTTAGTTAATGGTTGTGTTTGTTGTGATTTAAAAGCAGATTTAGTAGCGCAGTTAAAAAATATTATTGCGGATGGTCAAACAACACACATCATTATTGAGGCAACTGGAATTGCACATCCTTTAGAAATCATGATGGCATGTCAGGATCCTGAAGTGATTCATTTAATTAGTGAAGTTAAGATGATAGGGATTTTAGATGCTTCTCGATTTCTTCATAGACATCGTTATTCATTGACAACGGTAGAGTTAATGGAAGAACAATTGGCCTATAGTTCAACGATTATTATCAATAAAATGGATTTAATTAATGATCAGGAGCAGAAAAAACTGAGCGCTGAGTTAACCCAAATTAATCCGCAAGCAACCACATGCTACACTACGTTTGGTCAATTAGATATCACTACATTTAATAATATTAAGCATGTTGATAATATGAAGTCACCAGCTAAGCATGCACATCATCATGGCATTAAGAGCATGCAGTATACATTTAGTGGACCAATAGATAGACAATTATTTTATCAATTTATATTAAAGTTACCGCAAAATGTTTTTCGTTTGAAAGGTTTTGTCCGTTTTAGAGACTGTGCTGATGTGATTTATGAGTTTCAATATGCACATGGATTACCTAGTTATGGTGAGGTAGACAAAGAGGTACCACTTACAATAGTTATCATTGGTGAACATATTGATGTTGAACGTTTGCGCAATAATCTCGATATGCTTCAATTTACATGACATGGCATATCAGAAGTGAGATATCTTTACAAATACATAGATGATATAATAATAAAGTCGCCTACCTCTCAGGCGTCAAATGTCGACGCAGGGAGGAGGTGTTGCCCATGATGGAAATTCTTGTTCACATCACAACCACAGTTATTAGTGGTTGTATTGTTGCGTTATTTACGTATTGGCTACGTACGCGTAACAATAAGAAAAAATAGGCGACGCATAGCCAACGCCTAAAAAATCCCCTCACTATCGCAAGTAGTGAGGGGATTGGTGTTTCCATGTGGAAATCCTTGTTAACCATATTATAACACTGTGGCTTGAGAAAATGCAAAGTATGCAATGTCGTATATTAGAACGACACATATTAACGTTGTGACATAAAATAATTGTTCGATGAAGTTTGTGTTGTTTAAATGAATACTACTTTTTCGTTCTTGTAATGATTTAATTATAATTGCTTCTAAATAAATTAAGTTAAAATAAAGTGTTGCTATTTACGAGCAGAATTTAAAGTAACTCATTTATGTTGTTGTAGTGTGGATTTTGACATAAAATTATATGTAAGAAAACTTTTTCGTTTTAAGCAGGAGGTAAAGTTAATGAATAATGAAGATTTTAAACAAAAGCAGCTTAACTTTGAATTTAGATTTATTATGATTCCTTATCTCATATTTGCAGTAATTATTTTATTATCAAATATTTTTTACTCTCAAATTATTATTACAATGACTTTTTTTGGTTTGTTTTTTGCCTATAATTTAGGGTTATTATTTGTAGCGTTTGTTAGACACTTTAAACGTACATTAATATTAACAGCAATACTGACTTTATTGTCTGGAGCAGCTTTCTTTACAATTATTTATGTTTTTGGTTTGCACCATCAGATATTTGGATAAATAAAAGATGATATATGCTTGAAACATTATAAAAGTTTCATATAATAATGAATAAGCGCTTAAACATTCTATCTGGTGTGTATCTAAAATCTTAATGAAATAGTATTAATAGATGCACCCAGACAGAAGTATTTTAATTGTATTTATAAGCAATTATGTAAGCGGTTTCTACAAATGATTTTGTATGCAAAATACGTATATGCATTAAAATTTTTATAAAATAATATAAAAGGAGCGAAACCATATGATAAACAGAAATAAAATATCAGTCATTGGTGCAGGAAATACAGGTGCAACACTAGCTTTCTTATTAGCACAAAAAGAGGTTGGAGATGTCGTTATTGTTGACCAGCCTAAATTCGAAGGTATGTCAAAAGGAAAAGCGCTAGATATTCAAGAAAGTGGACCAATATTAGGGTTTAATAGTGTTGTGACTGGAACGTCAAATTATGAGGATATTTCAGATTCAGATATTGTCATTATTACTGCAGGTGTACCAAGAAAACCTGGTATGAGTCGTGATGACTTAGTTCAAATTAATGAAAGTATTATGGAAGATATTTCTCAACAAATTGTCCGCTATTGTCCAAAAGCATTTGTTATTGTCTTAACCAATCCGGTTGATGCGATGACTTATACCGTGCTGCAATCCACTGGTTTTGAAAAAAACCAAGTAATGGGGCAGTCAGGCATTTTAGATACGGCAAGATACAAAACATTCATAGCCGAAGCATTACATCTATCCGTACAGGATATTACTGGCCTTGTACTTGGAGGTCATGGTAATACTATGGTTCCTATCGTATCGTCTACTCAAGTAAACGGTGTACCTATTACCGAGCTACTATCACCTTCAGAACTAGAATATATTATCCAACGTACAAGAGATGGTGGTGCTGAAATTGTAAATTTATTAGGCAATGGTTCAGCATATTATGCACCGGCTGCTGCGTTATACGAAATGGTCATAGCTATTTTAAAAGATCAAAAACGTGTTCTTCCAACTATTGCATTTTTAGATGGGGAGTATGGCTATCGTGATATTTGCCTTGGCGTCCCAACCGTACTTGGCAAACAAGGCGTCGAACGAGTTATAGAACTTAAATTATCAGAATCAGAGCAAGAACAACTCGATTTATCTGCAGATGCAGTTATGAAAGTTAAACAATCATTAAAACAAGCTAAATAATATTGCTTATTTGTAATAATCTAAAAAGTGTGAAAATTGTGTGTTATTTGCAAATTTTCACGTCATTATTGTTGTTTAGTTGTTATACTAAAAGTGAAAAATAAGCAAAGGGTGAAATATGATGGAGAAAGGGAGTCAAGATATACCACACACACGCAAAAAAGAAAAGACAAAGGGATACAAACCTATTTGGATTGTTATTAGCTTTATTGCTTTAATTGTCATTTTGTTATTACCAACACCAACAGGATTACCAGTAATGGCTAAAGGTGCCTTAGCTATTTTAGCCTTTGCTGTTATTATGTGGGTGACAGAAGCAGTGATTTACCCAGTTTCTGCAACGTTAATTTTAGGATTAATTATTTTAATAATGGGATTTAGTCCAGTACAGGATTTAGCGAAGCATTTAGGAAACCCTAAAGCAGGTGATGCTATCTTAACTGGTAATGACTTGTTAGGAACTGGTAATGCTTTAACTCAAGCATTTAGTGGGTTTTCATCTTCAGCTGTAGCTTTAGTTGCTGCTGCACTTTTTTTAGCTGCAGCTATGCAAGAAACTAATTTGCATAAACGTCTCGCTTTACTCGTATTATCAATTGTTGGAAATAAAACGCGTAACATAGTTATTGGTGCTATTTTAGTATCCATTTTATTAGCGTTTTTTGTACCATCTGCAACTGCACGTGCAGGTGCGGTTGTGCCAATTTTATTAGGTATGATTGCAGCATTTAAAGTTTCTAAAGACAGTCGTTTAGCAGCGTTATTAATTATTACTTCGGTACAAGCAGTTTCCATTTGGAATATTGGTATTAAAACGGCTGCGGCACAAAATATCGTTGCCATCAATTTTATCAATCAAAGTTTGGGACACGATGTTTCATGGGGCGAATGGTTTTTATTTGCAGCGCCTTGGTCAATACTTATGTCGATAGCGTTATTTTTCATTATGATGAAAGTAATGCCACCTGAACATAATGCTATTGAGGGTGGTAAAGACTTGATTAAACAGCAGTTAACAGATTTAGGCCCTGTTTCAGCACGTGAATGGCGATTAATCGTTATTTCTATCTTATTGTTATTATTCTGGTCAACAGAAAAAGTGGTACATCCTATTGACTCAGCTTCAATTACAGTTGTCGCATTAGGTGTTATGCTTATGCCTAAAGTTGGTGTTATAAAGTGGGATGGTGTAGTAAAAACAATTCCATGGGGGACGATTATTGTCTTTGGAGTTGGTATATCACTTGGTAATGTATTGTTGAAGACTGGTGCAGCTCAGTGGTTAAGTGATAAGACATTTGGATTACTTGGGCTTGAATCAATGCCATTGATTGCGACGATTGCTTTGATAACATTGTTTAATATCTTAATTCATCTGGGTTTTGCTAGTGCGACCAGCTTATCTTCTGCGCTGATTCCAGTATTCATCTCATTGACATCAACGCTACATTTAGGAGATCAAGCTATTGGATTTGTACTTATTCAACAATTTGTTATCAGCTTTGGTTTCTTGTTGCCGGTAAGTGCACCTCAAAATATGTTGGCATATGGTACAGGGACATTTACAGTTAAGGATTTCTTGAAAACTGGGGTACCGCTGACTATTGTAGGTTATATTTTGATTGTAATTTTTAGTATGACTTACTGGAATTGGTTAGGGCTAATATAGGAAAATGTTAAATATATCAATAGAATAATCAATTGAACGATTTCGGGCACAAAACCTAGTGGATTTTGTGTCCGAAATCGTCCATCTTTATCATGCTTGTTGTTAGACAAGATGGGGTAATAAAATATCAAAGTTAAAGTGAGGTGATGTAGTTTGAATATCGCTTTAGTATTAAATAGAGTATTCAGATTAGAACAAAATCCAATGTTTGAGTACTTAAATCATAATCAAGCAGATATCGAACGATGTTACTGTGTGATTCCCTTAGAATTATTTGAAGATGAAGCACCATTAAAACGGACATTTTACCATCAGGCAGTTACTCAGTTTATACAACAACTGATTGAGATAGGAATTAAGCCCTTTGTGTTTCCATATACAGCGTTTGCTTCATTTTGTGAACAGAAAGAAATCGACACGGTAGTATTTCCAAGCGATATTATGAGTTTTCACAATTGTGAATGCGATATTTTACATGTTAAATCTGAGATACAAGCGCAAAAAATAGCAATCGTTAATGTACGTGCAAATCATTATTTTCAACCTAGTCGCACGTTAAATCAGCAAGGACAACCATATAAGGTATTCACTAGCTTCTACAAAGCAAATCGCCCTCAATTGAGACAACGAAGACGTTATCCTTATCAACTTGATAAATTAAAGCAACAAATCATCAATGCTGATAATACATCAGTTAAAAAAGTGACTGAGCATATAAATATTGGGGAGGCCAAAAGTCAGCAACAATGGCAAGCATTTTTAAATAATAATATTGAGCATTATCAATATTATAGAGAGTACTTACCAGAAACACTGACAAGTCAGTTGAGCATTGCACTTGCATATGGCTTCCTAGATATTAATGAGATCATGCGCCAGTTACTTGAACGTTATCATGATAATGAGGAAAATTATGAGGCCTTTATTCGTGAACTATTATTCAGGGAATTTTATTATGTTTTAATGGTTTATTATCCAGAAACGGCACATACATCATTTAATGATAAGTATAAACATATAACTTGGTCAGAAAATCAATCAGATTTTAATGCATGGAAAGAGGGACGAACAGGATATCCAATTATCGATGCTGCGATGCATGAGTTAAAACAAACAGGTTTTATGCACAATCGAATGCGTATGGTAACGGCTCAATTTCTAACTAAAGAGTTATTTATAGATTGGACATGGGGAGAAAATTATTTTAAAAATTTATTGATAGATTATGACGCTGCTTCTAATGTGCATGGATGGCAATGGTCAGCATCTACTGGTACAGATGCCGTGCCATACTTTAGAATGTTTAATCCGATTCGTCAAAGTGAGCGGTTTGATAAAAAAGGTTTATACATTAAAACATACTTGCCCCAATGGGCTAATGTACCTGCCAGCTATGTTCATGAACCGTGGAAACATGCGCAAACACTAAAAGATTATGGCATAGATTTAGGAACAAACTATCCGTGGCCTATCGTTGATCATCAACAAGCCAGAGCCCACGTGATGGAACAGTTTAAAAAACAAGCAGACAAATAACAACCACAACCATATAACCCGGGGCCCCATCAAAGAGTAATGCGCCAAGCATTACCATTAATGGGAGGATACATTGTCCACTTTTTCTATTTCTAAGCAATTAAAAATAAACATATATATAGCATTATAAATTCAAAAAATGTGGCAATATATAGATATTTCAACCGTAATTTAGTACGGTATGGGACTTCCCAATGTGGATATCGGCGTTCAAAATAGCATAATTGCATTAAGAATACACCAATGCCAAATGGAAGGCAGGTTAACAGCAAACTTAATGACAGTTTAAATCCGATTGAATGAAAGAAATGGCCAACGATTAGTTGCAAAATAATAATGCTAATTATTAAAAGAATGATATTAAAACTCATTGTGTATGACGCACTCCTTTCGCAAATATAAATAAAGTAGCTTGTAACACAACCATTAATAAGATGAAGATGAGTGATTTACCACTAAGTGAGCTCACTACATTTTCTATAATTTTAAAAGGTTGGTTAATCAGAAAAACGGAATGAAAGCGTAAGAAACGTCCGATATATATTCCTAATCCACTCAGAAACATGACTACAGCCACAAGGATAATATTTATCCATTGGTGAGAAGTAAAGTAATACAATTCCAAATAAATTAAGGTCATACAATAGAGTGCGAAGAAGACACCTAATAATAAATAGGCGAAGAAAATCCATTCCATTAAATTTAATGTTAAATAAAAGTTAAAGGTAAATTGATTAAGGTGAATTAAATCAGTCACCATATAAAAGGTATTTGGTACCATGAGTAAGAAAATTAAGCTAAAAATAATAAATAATGGCCATTCAATTACTTTTTTCGGTTTGAACAGCTTTAATAGTAAACATAATTCAAAAGGAATATATGCTAAAAATATATTGAGTGTCATAAACTCAAATATACGTGATTCAAATAATGAAATTACAATCAAGATTATAAAATAAATTCTGGCAATATACCGTCCCTGCATAATATACACTACTTTCGTATCAAACTTATCGTTCATTAAAATAATTGTATAGGTTAATAATCATACAGCTTTCATGCTAAATTTATCAAATTAAAAGGAGTTTTCAAATTAAATATTTATGTCGATTATTAACGGTATGTAATAAGTTTTAAAACACCGTTATTGCGAAAAAACATTTATTTGGTATAGAATGTCATAATATTGAATTTTTAATTTTTAGGGAAATGAAAATGTAGGGTAAAAATTAAATTAGTACAAAAGAGGTGAAGTGATTGAAAAAGCAATTATTCATATTATATTTTAATATTTTTCTAATTTTTGTTGGTATTGGCCTTGTCATCCCAGTATTACCTGTTTATTTGGAAGATTTAGGTTTAAAGGGACGTGATTTAGGAGTTCTAGTTGCTGCCTTTGCACTTGCGCAAATGGTTATATCTCCTGCTGGGGGCGCTATGGCTGATAAATTAGGAAAAAAATTAATAATCTGTATTGGCCTTATTTTATTTGCAGTTTCTGAGTTTTTATTTGCTGTTGGACATACTTTTGTCACGCTTATCATTTCAAGAATACTTGGTGGTTTCAGTGCTGGAATGGTCATGCCAGGAGTGAATGGTTTAATTGCAGATATTTCACCTTCAAAAGATAAAGCGCGTAACTTTGGCTATATGTCGGCTATTATTAATTCTGGCTTTATTCTTGGGCCTGGAATAGGTGGATTTCTAGCTGAATTTTCACATCGCTTGCCATTTTATTTTGCCGGAAGTTTAGGCATTATTGCTTTTATAATGTCATTCATTTTAATTCATAGTCCAAAACAACAAACAACAGACGGGTTCCATCATACATTACAACCTGAAGTATTTACTAAAATTGATTGGAAAGTCTTTTTAACTCCTATTTTATTAACGTTGATTTTAGCGTTTGGCTTATCATCTTTTGAAACGTTATTTTCTTTATACACATCATATAAAGCACATTACACACCAGCTGATATTTCTATTGCGATTGTGGGTGGAGGAATATTTGGCGCTATCTTCCAAATCTTTTTCTTTGATAAATTTATATCATATATGTCTGAATTAACTTTTATAGTTTGGGCACTTTTATATTCAGCAATTGTCTTATTTACATTAATCTTGGCAAATGGTTATTGGACCATTATGATTATTAGTTTTATTGTTTTCATTGGTTTTGACTTAATTCGTCCTGCTATTACAAATTATTTTTCTAATATTGCAGGAAATCGTCAAGGTTTTGCTGGAGGATTAAACTCAACGTTTACAAGTATGGGCAATTTTGTCGGACCACTTGTTGCTGGTGCATTGTTTGATATAAATATTGAGTATCCATTATACATGGCTATTGCAGTAATGGTATTGGGTATTGTTCTAATTTTTATAGAAAAAGGCTTGCGCAAACATTTATCAAAAGCTCAATAAAAACAATCTTTAACTTAATAGATGAATTAAAAAATGTTTAACAGTCTGGAACATAAATTCCAAAACAATAGGGCGCGGGACAGAATTCATAATGAATTCGAAGTTCCGCCCCGGCAAGGTTGGCTAGGATTGAAAAAAGCTTGCTATCATCCTATTTTCAAT
>NZ_KV840197.1:171422-202168 GCF_001839145.1 Staphylococcus sp. HMSC62D11
CCAATATAGAACTCAGAGCCTAAAATATAATTATTTCCCAGACTGTTTTTATATACAATAGTTTGTATGATTGGATCACTTGCTTAGAGGATAGCTTTAGTCATCCTAGCTCACTTTGTTAGGAAAAACTGGTTTAGTCAGGGACCGCCTCAACTTGCATTACTTGGTGAATTTCTTGTCGGAATTCTCTTTGTTGGGGCCCCAGCTTATCTTGTTCTCTAAAGTGTCTTGTCTTCAATACGTAATAACATGTGATTTTACATTGAAGTTCTTTTAATAAATAAGGCACTTTCGCATCATTATAGTAGACTTCACTAGATTAAATGAACCATGCGCTTTAAGTGTTTCATCATTAAAGTAAGTTAGACATTAGATTTAGGTTACAATACATAGTGATTTTGTAACATTTGCATCCTTTGAATGATGATTATGTTACAAAGATTACAGTTGGTTTAAATTGTATTATACACAATATATTTTGCGGTTTTTTATGTTAAGATGAATAAAAATTAAGTGAAGAAATGTGGGTAAGGAGATGAAACTGAAGAATCTTTTTTTAAGTGCTGTCGCAGTGTTGTTAACGATATGTTTGTTATTTCTATTGTTTATTGCTACAAATGAACAAGCTTTGGCTAAAGTCCATCAAACAATATCAACATTTTCAAAGATAAATAAAGTATCAGCTATTGAAAATGTAGTTAAAGTGAACCATCTTACAGCACATGCATCTGAAAGAACTAATAAACAACAGACACAAAGTTTAACGATAGAAGCTAACCAGCCACACAAATATACAGATCAAGAATGCAAAGTGATTGCTTCTAACTATGCGCAACAAAAGCAACAAGTTGAATCACATATGACGAAGATAGAAGAGACAAGTCGAGATGTGACTTATTCTGGTACACAACACGATAACAATATTAAAATTAACAAAAATGGCAAAGTAGAAAACGATAAGAATACACATTAGCACCGGATGATTGAGATAATCGAAGGTGTTTTTGTTTTGTTTGTATTTGAATCATTGTGCTTACTCAGCGTAAAATAAATTTGAATGAAGACAATGAGGTGACACGAATAATGAAGAAGAAAAAAGCAACTAAAACAAATGCAATGCGTATGTTGGATCAAGCAGGTGTAGATTATAAAGTGAATACGTATGAAATTGGTGAAGAACATGTTGACGGTGTCCATATTGCACAACTTGTTCATGCGCCCGTTGAACAAGTATATAAAACACTGGTCCTAGAAAATGCGAATCACGATCATTTTGTATTTGTCATACCGGTTGATACTACACTGGACTTAAAACAGGCAGCACATGTAGTTCAAGAAAAGAAATTAAACTTAATGCCACTTGATCAGTTAAAAAAAGTTACAGGATATATTCGTGGTGGTTGTTCACCTATAGGCATGAAACATTTATTCCCAACGACTATAGATGAGTCAGCACTGCAACAAGAATCGATATACGTTAGTGGCGGGCATCGAGGTGCTCAAATTATTGTAGGTGTCAAAGATTTAATAAACCTTACGAAAGCCAAAACCGCTAATATCATTCAGCATGGATAATTTCAACAGCATAGTGAAAAGACACTTAGACCAAGATTACGAAATAAATTTAAATGAATAATAGTATTAAACTTCTTACGAACTGCTAAGTGCTTCAAAAGCATTTTGCGGTTTTTATTTTGATGTGTGAACATATTATTAAAAAATGGTTTTTGTGACAAAACTGCGAATTGTGATTGTTTTTGACAGTTTTTGATAACTTTTGATTGAAAAATGTAAGCGCGAACATTATAATGTGAAGTGAAATGAGGTGAGGCAATGATAACTGAAAAACGATATGATTTAATCCTCCAAGAATTGAATAAGAAAGACTTTTTATCACTCCAAGAACTAATAAATCGTATTGGATGTAGTGCTTCGACAATAAGACGTGATTTATCGAAACTACAACAGATGGGCAAACTTCAACGGGTTCATGGTGGTGCAACCATTGTACATAACAGGGTGTTGGAACCAATATTGTCAGATAAGCTTGCAACGAATTTAACAGAGAAAAAAGAAATTGCACAGTATGCTGCAGCTTTGATTCAAGATCGAGAATACATTTTCTTAGATGCGGGATCTTCAACGATAGAAATGATTCCATTCATTACAGCGAAAGACATTGTTGTAGTTACAAATGGTTTAACGCATGTTGAAAAGTTGTTAGCAAAAGGTATCAAAACGCTTATGGTTGGTGGAGAAGTTAAAGATACAACATTAGCTACGGTGGGTGCCTCAGCATTAGAGATAGTTAGACGCTATTGTTTTGATAAAGCATTTTTAGGCATGAATGGTATTGATTTAAAGCATGGATTAACAACTCCAGACGAAAAAGAAGCATTAATCAAAGAAATGGCAATGCAACGTTCAAATGAGTCATTTGTCTTGGTAGACCATTCGAAGTTTAAACAAGTCTATTTTGCAAGGATTAATGACGATGATGCAGATGTGACCATTTTAACGTCAAAAGAAGCGTTAACAGAACCATCATTGGCACAATTCCAAGAACGTTATCATATTTTAGGAGGTTTGTCATGATTTATACGGTTACTTTTAATCCCTCTATAGATTACATTATGTTTACTGATGGATTTGAATTAAGTGGACTAAATAGAGCGACGACAACACATAAATTTGCTGGGGGTAAAGGTATTAATGTTTCTAGAGTGCTAAGCACATTAGACATACCTTCAACGGCGTTAGGTTTTACTGGTGGATTTCCAGGTGAATTTATAAAAGATACGCTCGCAGCTAATGAGATTTATACGGATTTTATTACTGTAGATGAAGATACACGTATTAACGTTAAATTGAAATCTGGTCAAGAAACTGAAATAAATGCACCAGGTCCCAATATTAGTAAACAACAATTCGAAGCATTGCTTAATCAAATTAAGCGAACAACGTCAGAAGATGTTGTTGTTATAGCTGGTAGTGTGCCGCAAAGTATTCCAAGTGATGCCTATGCACAAATTGCACGAATTACTCAAGAAACAGGTGCACAGCTTGTTGTAGATGCTGAAAAGGATTTGGTTAATACGATACTACCATTTCAACCTTTATTTATTAAACCAAATAAAGATGAACTTGAAGAGATGTTTGATATCACGATTCAAAATGATATGGATGTCGTTTATTATGGTCGTAAAATATTAGAACAAGGTGCTCAGTCAGTAATCATAACATTGGGTGGCGATGGTGCTATATATATCGATCAACAGCAAAGTATTAAAGCACAAAACCCTCAAGGTAAGGTTATTAATACGGTAGGTTCTGGAGATAGTACAGTAGCTGGTATGGTAGCTGGTTTAACTTCAGGATTGTCAATTCAAGAAGCATTTAAACAAGCCGTTGCAGCAGGAACTGCTACAGCATTTAATGATGACTTAGCCACACGAGATGATATAGAAAAAATTAAAGATCAAGTTACAATGACAGTACTTGATGGGGAGTGATATTGATGAGAATTACAGAGCTACTTACTAAAGAAACAATAGCTATGGATTTAACTGCTACTGATAAAAATGGTGTGATTGATGAACTCGTCAATCAATTAAATATTGCAGGAAAATTAAATAATGTAACGGCTTTTAAAGAAGCGATTCATAATCGTGAAGCTCAAAGTACAACAGGTATAGGAGAAGGTATTGCTATCCCACATGCCAAAGTAGCAGCAGTTAATGCACCAGCGATTGCTTTTGGTAAATCTAAAGCAGGCGTTGATTACCAAAGTTTAGATATGCAACCAGCCCACTTATTCTTTATGATTGCAGCTCCTGAAGGCGGTGCTCAAACACATTTAGATGCACTAGCTAAATTGTCAGGAATCTTAATGGATGAGCAAGTGAGAGCACGTTTGCTAGATGCAACTTCACCTGAAGAAGTACTCCGAATTATTGATGCTGCTGATGATGAAGCAACAAAAGAAGAAGAAAAAGAAGCTCAAGAACAAGAAGCAGCAGAGGCAAATTCATCAGTTGATTCAACTGAACCATATGTTTTGGCTGTCACAGCTTGTCCAACAGGTATCGCACATACCTACATGGCACGAGATGCTTTGAAAAAACAAGCAGAACAAATGGGGATAAAAATAAAGGT
The DNA here is from genome assembly GCF_001839145.1 of Staphylococcus sp. HMSC62D11. Classification (NCBI taxonomy): domain Bacteria; kingdom Bacillati; phylum Bacillota; class Bacilli; order Caryophanales; family Staphylococcaceae; genus Staphylococcus; species Staphylococcus sp. HMSC62D11. Next base: position 175,578 of record NZ_KV840197.1, read on the forward strand.
TGAAACGAATGGTTCAAGTGGTATTAAAAATAAATTAACCCAACAAGATATTGACCGTGCAACAGGTATTATTGTTGCAGCTGATGTTCATGTAGAAACTGACCGTTTTGATGGTAAAAATGTGGTAGAAGTACCGGTTGCGGATGGCATTAAACGCCCAGAAGAATTGATAAACACCGCACTTGATACGAGTCGCAAACCTTTTATTGCACGTGGCGATAGTCAACATGGAAATGCGAGTGAACAAAATGAAAAACAAAGTTTTGGGAAAGCATTCTATAAGCACTTAATGAATGGTGTATCTAATATGTTACCACTTGTTATTGCGGGCGGTATTTTAATGGCCATTGTATTTCTATTTGGTGCTAACTCATTTAAACCTGATAGCTCAGAATATAATGCTTTTGCTGAACAACTTTGGAACATTGGTAATAAAAGTGCCTTTCAATTAATTATTCCGATATTATCTGGATTTATTGCACGTAGTATTTCGGATAAACCAGGCTTTGCTGCTGGTTTAGTCGGTGGTATGCTTGCAGTTACAGGTAGTTCAGGATTTATCGGTGGTATCATTGCTGGTTTCTTAGCCGGTTACTTAACTCAAGGTATTAAATATATGACGCGTAAATTACCACAAGCACTAGAAGGTTTAAAACCAACTTTAATTTATCCGCTCATAAGTGTGACAATTACAGGCTTGCTTATGGTATACGTATTTAACCCACCTGCAGCTTGGTTGAATAAATTATTACTTGATGGTTTAAACAGTTTATCAGGTGCGAATATTATGTTACTTGGCTTGGTTATTGGTGCTATGATGGCCATCGACATGGGTGGTCCATTCAACAAAGCAGCTTATGTCTTTTCAACTGCGGCATTATTTGAGGGTAACACTGCACCTATAACTGCAGCAATGATTGGTGGAATGATTCCACCGTTAGCAATTGCAACTGCGATGATTATTTTCAAACGTAAATTTACGAAAGAACAACGTGGTTCAATCATACCAAACTATGTTATGGGTCTCTCCTTCATTACAGAAGGTGCAATTCCGTTTGCAGCTGCAGACCCATTGCGTGTGATTCCTTCAATGATGGTAGGGTCAGGAGTCGGTAGTGCCATTGCATTAGGATTAGGTTCAAGCATTGGTGCACCGCATGGTGGTATTATCGTTATTTTTGCAACAGATTATCATCATCTTGTGCAAACATTTATCGCTTTAATTATTGGTACGATTGTGTCAGCTTTAATGTATGGTTTCCTCAAACCTAAATTAAGAGAACATGAAATCGAAGCATCTAAGGCAATGGATGAATAAGTGACCTTCTCATGAAGTTGGAGAAGTTAATATCAAGATAATAACTATAAATGAATTTATACTGAATCCCAAAGGTGGTATTTTTGTTTAGTATATGCATTAAGTGTCTGGACATCATTGCCGGGGCGGGACTACGAATTTATTATGAATTCGTAGTCCCGCTCTCTTTTAATTATGAATGGATTTTTATTAAAATTTGTATAATAATGTACTGCTTTTGCCAATGACTGTTAAATACTTTACATAAAAGTATTTTTGCGTTAATAAACCAAAGAAAGGATCTATTTTCCAATCATGTTCGAATAAATATACCACAAAAACGCAAAAATATTTAGTAAAATAGAAACGTATGATAATGTATAGAAGATTGTAACTCGATGTTTTTGTTAAACATGATATTAAAATGAACGAAATGCCACTATTCGCAATTATATTATGATAAAATAAGAGTAATACAATTTTTTATGGGGGTGTCACAATGGGAAGGATTTAACTTGTAGTATTAATGTCATGAAACCAAGTGAATTCATAATCTTGTTTCCCAATGGGACATATATTTTGGAGGTGAATCCCTAGATATAGGGAGATTAATTGGAAACTGCGACCATAATAAATTTAGTTATATTTTTTCTTTTAATAGCATTAACAACTGTATTCGTTGGCTCAGAATTTGCCTTAGTAAAGGTGCGTGCAACTCGGATAGAACAACTTGCTGATGAAGGTAACGGTAACGCAAAAATTGTTAAACGTATGATCGCCAACTTAGATTACTATTTATCAGCATGCCAATTAGGTATAACTGTAACATCTTTAGGTTTAGGGTGGTTAGGAGAACCTACCTTTGACAAATTGTTACATCCATTGTTTGAGTTGTTACATTTACCTGATGCTTTAACAACAACAATTTCCTTTGTTATCGCGTTTATCATTGTTACTTATTTACACGTTGTTTTAGGTGAATTGGCACCTAAATCGCTGGCTATTCAACATACCGAAAAACTAGCGCTAGTATACTCTAGACCGTTATATTACTTTGGTAACGTCATGAAACCATTGATTTGGTTGATGAATGGCTCCGCTAGAGTGATTATCCGCATTTTCGGTGTAGATCCTGATGCACATAGCGATGCGATGTCTGAAGAGGAAATTAAAATTATTATTAACAATAGTTATAATGGTGGAGAAATTAATCAAACAGAATTAAATTATATGCAGAATATTTTTTCTTTTGACGAACGAAATGCTAAAGATATCATGGTTCCACGAACTCAAATGGTAACGTTAAATGAACCATTTAATGTTGATGAACTCTTGGACACCATAAAGGAATATCAATTCACACGTTATCCTATAACAGAAGATGGTGACAAAGACCATATCAAAGGATTTATTAACGTTAAAGAATTCTTAACTGAATATGCCTCTGGTAAACCTATTAAAATTGCAAACTATATTCATGAATTGCCAATGATTTCTGAAACAACAAGAATTAGTGATGCATTAATTCGCATGCAACGTGAGCATGTGCATATCAGTTTAATCATTGATGAATATGGTGGTACAGCTGGTATTTTAACAATGGAAGATATCTTAGAAGAAATCGTTGGAGAAATTCGTGATGAATTTGATGATGATGAAGTTAACGATATTATTAAATTAGATGACCATACGTATCAAATTAATGGTCGAGTATTATTAGATGATTTAAATGAAAAGTTTGATATTCAATTTGCTGACTCAGAAGATATTGATACGATAGGTGGTTGGCTACAAGCTCAAAACACTAACCTTCAGAAAGATGATTATGTTGATACAACTTATGATCGTTGGTATATTTCTGAAGTTGAAAATCATCAAATTATTTGGGTTATTTTAAAATATGAATATCTTGAAAACAGACCAACCATTAGCGAAGAAGATGAAGATGAGTCTCATGCAAAAGATTAAAGCATAGCATATGGGGTGACTTATTTATTGGAGTGGGAAAGCACAGTCATAATTGACTTTGATTCCTGCTCTTTTTTATATGGCATGATGGTTAAGTTAACGATGTTAAGAAAATTTTTCACTGTTAAATTGAGTATGTTTTATTTGTATTATAATCTGTACTTACGATAAGCTTAACTCAACAATAGGCAACTTAAAAGGGGAGACTTTAGATGAATGATACGCAATTATTAAATAATGGCTATCCTATGCCCGAAGTAGGTTTTGGTGTTTATAAAATCACTGATGAAGATATGCCGAAAGTCATTCAACAAGCTATAGAAACCGGCTATCGTGCATTTGATACTGCATATTTTTATGGCAATGAGGCATCATTAGGACAGGCTTTAAAGAACAGTGGTGTGCCACGTGAAGAATTGTTTATCACGTCTAAGGTATGGAATGATCATCAAGGTTATGAACAGACGAAAGCCTATTTCCAACGTTCTTTAGATAACATGGGTCTTGATTATTTTGATTTATTCTTGATTCATTGGCCATGTGAACAGAATGGACGATATATTGAAACATATAAAGCACTAGAGGATTTATATCATGAAGGTAAAGTAAAAGCGATTGGCGTATGTAATTTTAAAATTCATCACTTGGAAAAATTAATGCAAGAAACCAATATCGTTCCACAAATTAACCAAATTGAATTGCATCCTTACTTTAATCAACAGGATGTTCAAGACTTTTGCGATAAACACGATATTACTGTAACGGCATGGATGCCATTGATGCGCAATCGCGGATTATTAGATGATCCAACAATTCAACATATTGCCCAACAACACGACAAGACACCGGCTCAAATCGTGTTGCGTTGGCACTTAGCACATAATCGTATCATTATACCTAAGTCTCAGACACCTTCACGAATTAAAGAAAATTTCGATTTATTTAATTTTAATTTGGAATTAGCTGAAATTGCAGAAATTGATAGTTTGAATCGCAATGCAAGACAAGGGAAAGATCCTGATGATGTTAGCATTGGCGATTTAAAATAGTACAAATGATAAGCCTACTTAAAAAAATAAAATAGCTTTAAAAACTAGTTCGCTTGCAACTTTATTAATTTTTTGTAAAATTAAAGAACGATACTAGCGCGTTTTATGAATAAATTGATAAAATAGTATTAAGAAATAAGTAAAGGAAGTAATCGGATGAAAATCAGAGTCATTGTCCCCTGTTATAACGAAGGAGAAGTCGTATTAAAAACATATGAGCGATTGACTGAAATTATGTTGAAAGACAGTAACGAAAAAAATTATGACTATGATTTATTATTTATTGATGATGGTAGCAAAGATAGTACGATTCAACACATACAGCAATTGTCGTTAGAAGATAAACACGTAAAGTTTATTTCATTTAGTAGGAATTTTGGTAAAGAATCAGCGATGATTGCAGGTTTTCACCATAGTGTTGATGTAGACGCTGTCATTATGATAGATGGTGATTTACAGCATCCTCCTGAATTTATACCCAATATGATTGATGGTTATCTAGAGGGTTATGATCAAGTCATTGCCCAACGTGATAGAGAAGGCGAACAGCTATCACGTAAAATAGTGACAAAGATGTATTATAAATTGATTAATGCATTTGTTGAAGATGTCCAGTTTGTCGATGGGGTAGGAGATTTTAGATTGTTGAGTCAACGAGCTGTGTGTGCAATTGCTGAGTTGCAAGAGAACAATCGTTTTTCAAAAGGATTATTTGCTTGGATTGGTTATAATACAAAAGTCTTTTCATATAAAAATGTAGAACGTGAAGCGGGACAATCAAAGTGGAATTTTAGAAAGTTATTTAATTATGGTATTGATGGTTTAATTTCATTTAATAGTAAGCCATTACGGACAATGATTTATTTTGGATTATTTATTTTTGCAATTAGCCTTATCTATATTATTTATTTGTCTATAGGCATTATCGTAAATGGCATTAGTAATCCAGGTTATTTCACGACGATAGCTGCTATTTTGTTACTTGGTGGTATTCAGCTTATCTCTATAGGTGTTGTCGGAGAATATATCGGACGGATTTATTATGAAGTGAAGCAAAGACCTAAGTACATTGTACAAGCTTCGAATTTAACCTATGAAAATGGTCATAGTCCCAATGCATATCAATGTAATATAAACCATGAGCATACCGTGAAAGATAAAGAAAAAGAGCATATATAATAAATAACCGAAACACGCCGACAAGTGTGTTCCGGTTATTTTAATAATGTTGAAATACTTTTTGCCAAATAATAAATGCTATAAATAATACATAGATTCCTAAAAATATGTACCAGAATGGTGTTAACATCATCATAACAACAAATGATAATGCAATAATAATTGTTCCTATCATGATAGGGGCTTGTATTCGTTTGAATAATGGCAAGCGATTGCGTTCGGTTGATTTAAATGTACCCGTAAATAAAATGATTGCCCCAATTAGAAAAATAGCTGGTGACAGATAAGGAATGGACATATAGACAGATTGGTCGCTCGAAATATCCATAATAAATGCTGATAAGCTTAAAATAATCGCAAATATGCTGGCAAGAAATTTTTGGTTATTAATTACAAAAGGATGTACCTTATAATTAACATACAGTTGCAGTAATAACCATATGATTAGTAATGCAGTGGTATAAGTTGAAATAAAATTATACTTTTGAATAATAAACATATTTATTGTTGTGTTAATGACAATCGCTAATAGTAGAGAACTAAATTTAAGTTGTTTATATTGCTGCCTATATAAATCAAACCCAACGATAGCCAAAACTACAGCAATGTTTAATAGTACGTATATAATCATGATGAACTCCTATCGCAAATACTTCATTGCCATATTATAGCAATTTAACACAACTTAATCATTTCATAACACTTACAAAACATTTTATAGCGATAAATTTAAACACCTTTTTTGTTGCTCCATAATAATGTATGAAGTTGTGGTAAGACATAAGCGCGATTCATATCATTGCTATGCATTACTTTTTCAACCAATTGTTCATATCGTGACAATAGTTTTTCAGTGTGATTTGCTACGTCATCTGCTAAGTATGGGTTGCCTACTTGCAAATAGAAAGGTATGTCTGGATAACGATGATGAATCATTTTGGCAAAAGCATAATCTTCATCATCAAAAACAACCACTTTCAAATTTAAGGATTGTGGCACACATTGTGCAATGACTTGATCTAAAACTTCTAAATTAGGTGTCATTGAAGAGCTAGGTGGTTTAGGACTTATCGTCAAATCATTAATCTGTGTCATCCAAGGTTGGAATTTACTACCTTGTGTTTCTAAAGCAGTTGCGATATGCTCAGTTTCAAATAAATCGACAAGATCTTGTATACCTTTAATTAATGCAGGATTACCTCCTGATATCGTTACATGATCAAAACAATCGCCACCAATTTCAATTAATTTTTCATAAATTTCTGTTGCGCTCATTAATTGAATTTGATCTTTTGCACTGCCATCCCAGGTAAATGCGGAATCGCACCAACTACAGCGATAATCACATCCAGCAGTTCGAACAAACATCGTTTTACGTCCAATGACACGGCCTTCACCTTGAATTGTGGGGCCAAAAATTTCTAATACAGGTATTTTAGCAGCCATTAATGTTGCACCTTCGGACGATAAACAACATAACTTGTTGGTGTTTCTCTTAAGTAGACTTGAACACAATGTGGACGATTTGTATATTGCATCAGATGATTTTCAATCATGTTATATATTGTCTGTGCCACAATTTCAGTAGAGGGACTTTGATCTTTAAAGTGTGGCAAATCATTCAATAAATAATGATCAAATTGATCGTGAATCAATGCTTTTAACTCTTGGAAATTGATAAGGAAACCATTATGATCAAGCGTGTCACCCGCAATTGTTAAATTTACGAAATACGTATGTCCATGAGTGCGTACGCATTTTCCAGCATCTTTACATGGTATAAAATGTGCTGCAGAAAAATTAAAGTCTTTATTGAGTTCGAATTGGTAAGGATGTGAGACAGACGGGTAAATTTGTTGTAACATATTATTTCGCTCCTTTAGAATTAAGATATTGTTGTAAACCACGTGCTCTTAAGTGACAAGCTGGACATTCTCCGCAGCCATCACCAATGATGCCGTTATAGCATGTTAATGTTTGATGACGGATATAGTCTAAGACACCAAGTTCATCACTTAGCGCCCATGTTTGAGCTTTGTTTAGCCACATGAGAGGTGTATGAATAACAAAATCTTTATCCATAGCTAAACTTAGTGTCACATTCATTGATTTAATAAAGTTATCTCTGCAATCTGGGTAGCCAGAGAAATCTGTTTCACATACACCAGTGATAATATGTTTGGCGTTGAGTTGGTAAGCAAGGGCACCTGCAAATGATAAAAACAATAGATTACGTGCAGGTACGAATGTATTAGGCATACCGTCATCGTTGGTTTCGATTTTCATATCGTGTTGCGTTAATGCGTTTGGCGTTAATTGTGATAATAGCGACATATCAAGAATGTGATGTGCTAGTCCTTGTTCATGCGCTATGCTTTTGGCTACTTCAATTTCAGTATTATGACGCTGTCCATAATTGAACGTAACAAGTTCGACTTCGTCAAAGTGCTTTTTAGCATAAAATAAGCATGTAGTACTATCTTGACCACCGCTAAATACGACTATGGCTTTGTTATTGTTTAAAGTTGTTTCAGTCATTGTCCATCTCTCCAATTTAAGTGCGTTGAGGGTAATGCAACCTATTTTTAGACATAAAAAAAGCTATCTCTATAAAAAAGATAGACCACAGAATAAGTAAATGCATATGATGATAAGTTACTTTAAATATTGATTGAAACATTCGGTGTCTAGTTTTTTATAGAGGGTTTCGGCTAGGAACCTCTGATTATTTATTTTGAATACGCTAGCTAGAATAATACAGAAACTATGTAAAATCAAGAAATATTTTGGGATAATAGAAACGTAACCCCTTACATATATATTATAATAAAGTGGTAATTTTTACGAATGAAACTAAAGAAGGTAAGCATAAAATGATATTAGTCATAGATAATAACGACTCATTTACATATAACTTGATAGATTATTTTAAAACAGTTACTGATATAGAAATCATTGTTTATCGTATCAATCAAGTCACAATACAATCATTACAACAGCTTAATCCGTCAGCGCTAGTTATTTCCCCAGGCCCGGGTAAGCCTAGTGATTATCCGATAATCGCACAGATTATTGCAGCATTTAAAAAGCGTATTCCCATATTAGGTGTTTGCTTAGGATTTCAATGCATTTACGATTATTTTGGGGGCCGTATTATTCATGGTAAACGACCTGTACACGGCCACACAACAAAGCTTAATCATAATAATAAAGGTATTTTTGCTCAACTGCCACAACATTTTGAAGTGATGCGTTACCATTCTTTGATTGCAGAGCGTCAATCACTGCCGGCACAACTTGAAATTAGTGCTGAAAATGATGAAGGTATTATTATGGCAGTTCAGCATCGACAATGGCCTATTTATGCGGTGCAATATCATCCTGAATCAATTCTCAGTGAACATGGTCATGCACAAATTGAGCTGTTTATTAAAACTTTGGGGGTGAATCAGTGTGACAATACAATTTAATTATAGATATTATTTAGACGATTCACGCTACGAAACGCACCAACTTAAACTCACAGAAAGGTTAGGGCAATATCTAGCATATGAGATGAAAGATGTGGGAGACGTTATCAATTTTGCAGAACAACAGCAGAAAGAAGGGAAATATGTGGCGCTTTATATGACGTATGAAGCGGCACAATACTTTAATCCTGACATGGCTGTGCATCCAACTGCAGACGATGCAATATTAGCAGCGGCTTATAGTTATCAATCGGCACAGCCCATACAACAAGAGACGTCAATAAAGCATTATAATAATAAGCCACAACACCAGTTTGCCTTTCAAGTAAAAGAGGCAACTATGATTCAACATATCAAAGCAGTACAAGCAGCAATTATTGATGGCGAAACTTACCAGATAAACTATACAACAAGAGTGAGTTCGCCAGTACAAATGCCAATTAAAGACCTGTATGATAAATTAACGCAAACTAAAAATGGCAATTACACCATGTTAATGGATACTGAAGACGTACAAGTCGCTTCTATTTCACCCGAATTATTCTTTCAGAAAGGGCCATTTGATGGTCAAGATAATGTAGTTGTGAGTAAGCCTATGAAAGGCACCATGCCAAGGTCAGATGTCAAACAGCAAGATCAATATAATTATAAATATTTACAACAATCATTAAAGGATAGAGCAGAAAATGTCATGATTGTTGATTTATTGAGAAATGATATTGCTAGAATTGCACGAAAAGGTACGGTACATGTGTATCGTCCGTTTTTTATTGAAACTTATGCCACTGTATATCAAATGACAAGTATGGTTGCAGGTCAACTCTCAAATGCAACATTACCATTAGCAACGTTATTTCATGCGCTATTTCCTTGTGGTTCCATAACAGGTGCACCTAAATTAAACACGATGTCATATATTCACAAATTAGAAGACCAACCGCGTTATATTTACTGTGGTACGCTTGGCATATTGATGCCAGATGACAAGATGATTTTTAATGTGCCTATTCGCACAATTGAATATCGTGATAATAAAGCGATATACGGTGTCGGCGCGGGTATTACTATTGATTCTGATCCTGAAAATGAAGTGCAAGAATTTCGTGATAAAGCTAAAATTTTGGAGATGCTATAAATGAAAATATTTGAGACTATGCGGATAGAGCAAGGCGTAATCCCTCGTGTTTATTATCATACAAAACGTATACGTTCTTCTAGTGCAGCTTTAGGATTTTTATTTAACGAAACAGCATGGGAGTCGAAACTTAGTAGCATTCAAGCCACTTATAATCAAGGTATCTATAGACTCAAAATAGAGCTAAGTAAAGATGGCACATTTGAAATTAAAGTTGAACCATTAATGTACAAACCCTATTTCACAGCTAGATTACAGTCGATTGACAATGCGACAGAGACGTCGTTACTTATTAATAAAACATCACAACGACAACATCTAACACATAATCATACGACCGATTTAATCTTATTATATAACGAATATAAAATATTAGAGTTTGATATTGGTAATATCATGATTGAAGAACAAGGAAAATATTATACGCCAAGCTATCAGCATGATTTTTTACCAGGATGTAAAAGACAAGAGATGATTGATCAGGGGAAGCTTTTCGAAAAGGACTACACCGTGGATATGTTAAAAGAAGGTCTTCAAAAGCAAGAAATCAAAATATATTTAATAAACAGCTTGCGTGAGGTTGCCGATGTATCAATTTATCTATAAAATATAAAGGAATAAAGTATTAAAAATATATTTTAAAAAAGTGGGATAACAATGTTGGTAGTATGGTTGATAAGTATAGTGGTGATTGGGATAATAAGTAAATTCATATTTAATCATTATTATAAAACAGAACGCTTGATACGAGCAAAAGTAATAGCGACCGTGTCAATTTGTTGTCAATGTGTATGTGTATACTATTTCTGTCAGTCGCTTATTCCATATGTAGTGCGCATTATGGATGTTTTTTATCATTAATCAAATAGTTTTGTAGTCAGTGTGCCTGCACAATAATTGTCCGAAATTTACAAGTCTAAAAATATTAGAGGTGTGTTTATGAAAATATATAGCCAAGGAGACCAAGCTATTATAGTGGCTATCCAAAAAGATGTGTCTAAAGATGTAACACAACAATTGTTATTACTGAGAGATTATCTAGTTAAGCAAGACTTACCATTTATTGTTGAGATTGTGCCAACTGAATCTGATATGATGATTGTTTATGATGCCCGCGATATGATTAAACATCATCATATTGAATCCCCCTATCAGCACATGAAACATTTAATAGAACAGATAAGTCAAGCTGATTTAGAACAAACAGCTGCCACACAAACGAAACAAATTTGTGACATACCTGTTGTGTATGGTGGTACTTATGGTCCAGATTTAGAACCATTATTACAAGAATATGGGCTTGATTTTGAGACGTTTGTGAATTTACATACATCTGAAGCGTATTTTGTATCAATGATGGGGTATTCACCAGGTTTTCCTTATTTAAGTGGATTAAATGAAAGCTTATATGTAAATCATACGAGTGCAAACAAGAAAAAAGTACCTGCTGGGTCAGTAATTTTAGAAGGTAAAAAGTGTGGCATTGTGACTACAGACACTTACAATGATTGGCTAGTGATAGGGTATACTCCTCTACAATTATTTTATCCTGACCAAGCCGATTTCACATTAATCAAATTAGGAGATTCAGTAACCTTTAAAGCGATTGCTGAAGATGAGATAGAATTAGGAGCATATGAACCATGTCGATTAAAGTTATAAAAGAAGGACTATTTAGTAGTTTTCAAGATTTTGGACGTCGCGGATACGAGCATGATGGCGTTATTCCAGGCGGTGCTTTAGATGAGCTTGCCCATGAAATTGCCAATCGACTTGTCGCTAATGATAAGAATGAAGCGACACTAGAAATGACACATAAATTGCCAACACTTCAGTTTACTGAACCGACTTTAATTGCATTAACTGGTAGTAATTTTAAAGCACAGACAGAGCACCTTACCATCACACCTTATAAATTATATTTAATTCAAGCGGGCGACACATTAACATTCAATGAAACAAGCCGTACTTCTCGTGTGTATCTTGCAGTAGGTGGAGGCTTTCAATTAGATGAATGGTTGGGCTCTAGTTCTACCGACTTTAATACGCATATTGGTGGTTTTAAAGGAAGAACACTTCAAGCTGGTGATACGATACAATTAAAAAATAACTACTCACATCGACACACCAAGTTATTTGAAAATTTAGCCGAAAGCAATCAAACCGATTGGGGAATAGACGGATATGCATTATCATTTAACTATATTTCAGATGTCTTTCATGTAATTAAAAATAAAGGGACAGAAGATTTTGATGAAGCTACTGTACAGCGCTTTACATTAGGAGATTATAAAGTTACTAGTAAAGCTAATCGCATGGGAATGTATTTACAAGGAGAAAGTATCAAAGCCTATTACGAGGACATGCCGGCACATCAAAGTGTGAAGCGGGGAACCATTCAAGTTAAACGTGACGGTACGCCTATTATTTTACTTAATGATCATTATACGCTAGGAAGTTATCCTCAAATTGGCACAATTGCAAGTTATCATTTATCTAAATTAGCACAAAAACCACAAGGCGCAAGACTAAAATTTCAATTTATCGATGTTGAAACCGCAGAAAAGAATGTTGTCAAATATAGCCATTGGGTTAATCAAATCTTTCATGCGATTGAGTATCGCATGAAATTAGAAATGTTAAAATAACAGAGGTCAGCCTTTAGGCTGATTAAAACTAAAAGAAAAAAAGTTATAATATGGTATTGTCTTGTAGTTTATGCAGTGATATTATTTTCTTTTTACTTGAAAGATGGTCAAATATACTATATATTTATATATTGAACTATGCACTTTTGTTACAATTCAATTACAATGAATGAAATTTCTTAATAAAATATTAACAAAGTTAATGTTTTAAGTAGGGGATTTTTCGCTTATTCATAACTACAGTAAACAACAACGATACTACTATAGATTTGAACGGTCCATTTACAATCGTTATGATACGTTTTACATATAATGGGGTTAAACGCATCATTGATTAACGTGGGCACTGAAACCAGAGGAACACAACGCAATTTTAAAGAAATATTGAAAGTTGAAACAAGCACGATGCGTCTGTGATAGCACATCGTTTCATCTTTTTCCTAACTTTTTTAGCATGGGATAGTGAAGGCGAACGAAAGATAAAGCGCCTATCGCAAGTAATAGTACAGGTCTTTTAAAGTTGGAATAATTATAAACGGAGGAAACACACATGAGCATACGCAAAAAGAAAATAAGTCTTTTTACGTTTTTTATCTTAACTGTGTTAACAGTAACCCTGAAAACGTATTTTTCATACTATGTTGATTTTTCCTTGGGTGTTAAGGGATTAGTTCAGAATTTAATATTATTAATGAATCCATATAGTTTAGTAGCACTTATTTTAAGTGTCTTCCTATTCTTTAAAGGAAAAAAAGCATATTGGTTTATTTTTATCGCTGGTTTTTTATTAACTTTTTTACTTTATGCCAATGTGGTTTACTTCCGATTCTTTACTGACTTTTTAACATTTAGTACGTTGAATCAAGCTAGTAATGTGGAATCTATGGGGGGCGCAGTAACCGCATCGTTTAAATGGTATGATTTTGTATACTTTATTGATACTTTCATCTATTTATTTATCTTGATTTTCAAAAACAATTGGCTAGATAAACGCGTATTTAGTAAGAAGTTTGTACCTGTTGTGATGGCTGCTTCAGTCGCTTTATTTTTCTTAAACTTAGCATTTGCTGAAACAGACAGACCTGAATTATTAACGCGTACATTTGACCATAAATATTTGGTGAAATATTTAGGACCATATAATTTTACGGTTTATGACGGCGTTAAAACAATTCAAAATAATCAACAGAAAGCTTTAGCATCCGAAGATGATTTAACTAAAGTTTTAAACTATACGAAGCAAAAAAGAACTAAAGCAAATCCTGAGTATTTCGGGGTAGCAAAAAAGAAAAATATAATTAAAATTCATTTAGAAAGTTTCCAAACGTTTTTAATCAATAAAAAGGTAAATGGTAAAGAAGTAACACCATTTTTAAATAAACTATCTTCAGGTAAACAGGATTTCAGATATTATCCAAACTTTTTCCATCAAACAGGACAAGGTAAAACATCTGATTCTGAATTTATGATGGATAACAGTTTATATGGTTTACCACAAGGTTCAGCCTTTTCATTAAAAGGAGACAATACGTATCAATCATTGCCAGCGATTTTAGATCAAAAGCAAGGATATACGTCTAACGTGATGCACGGTGATTACAAAACATTCTGGAATCGTGATCAAATCTATCGACACTTTGGTATTGATAAATTTTACGATGCAACATACTATGATATGTCTGAAGATAATGTCGTGAACTTAGGTTTAAAAGATAAAGAGTTCTTTAAAGAATCAGCAGGTTATCAAAAGAAAATGAAAAAACCATTCTATTCACATCTAATCACATTAACGAACCACTATCCGTTTACTTTAGATGATAAAGATGCTGATATAGATAAACCAAATACGGGAGATTCTACAGTAGATGGCTATATTCAAACGGCACATTATTTAGACCAAGCGTTAGAACAGTATGTTAATGACTTGAAAAAAGAAGGTTTATATGACGACTCTGTTATTATGATTTATGGTGACCATTATGGTATTTCTGAAAATCATAATAATGCAATGGAAAAATTATTAGGTGAACAAATTACACCAGCCAAGTTTACAGACTTAAACCGTACGGGATTCTGGTTAAAAATACCAGGCAAAGAAGGTACAGTTGACAAAACATACGCTGGCCAAATGGACGTTATGCCTACGATTTTACATTTAGTTGGTATTGATACGAAGAACTATATTATGATGGGTACCGACTTGTTATCAAAAGAGCATAAAGATGTGATACCATTTAGAAATGGTGATTTCATTACCCAAAATTATAAATATGTTAATGGTAAAATATATTCTAATAAAGACAACAAACTATTAGAAAAGAAACCAAAAGACTTTGATAAGAATAAACAACAAGTTGAAAAAGACCTTGAAATGAGCGATAGTATTCTGAATGGTGATTTATTCAGATTTTACAACAATCCAGATTTCAAAAAGGTCAATCCAGCTAAATATGAATATAAGACGGGACCAAAAGGCAATCAAAAATAATTGGTTCTATAATAAATCGGACTGGTGATTTAAATCACTAGCCCGATTTTTAAATTTTGAATATAAAAATAGCGCAATTACCTCTATAATTATTAGCGACCAAACAAAAGGCAGTCTGAACGAATGAAGTCAGACTGCCTTTTTATTGTATTCTAATTCATATAATATTAACTCAAAGCAACATCTAATATCATCATGATTGTAAAGCCAATCATTAAACTCAATGTTGCTAAATCTGTGTTATTACCTGACTGTGAGTCTGGAATGAGTTCTTCCACGACAACGAATATCATTGCCCCAGCAGCAAATGCTAATGCATAGGGAAGAACTGGTGTCATAACTACTATAAGTGCAGCACCAAGCATAGCAAATATGGGTTCAACCAGTGCAGATGCTTGCCCATAATTAAAGGCTTTCCATTTTGAAGCTCCAGCAGCACGAATAGGCATTGATAAAGCAGCACCTTCTGGAATGTTTTGAATGCCAATGCCTATAGCTAAGCCCAGTGCACCTAGAAAGGTCGCATGTTCATTACTAGAGGCAATACCTCCGAAGGCAACGCCAATTGATAGACCTTCTGGGATGTTGTGCAATGTGATTGCTAAAACGAGCAAAGTATTCTTATTTAATGACGTTTTTACACCTTCACGATAATGACTTTTATCACCAATACGTTGATGTATATGAGGAATAATAGCATCTAGCAACCGAATAAATAAGCCACCTAGTAAAAAGCCAATTGCAGCAGGTAACCAAGGGAATGTAGTATCTTCTTTAAATTCAATCGAAGGTTGTAATAATGACCAGAAACTGGCAGCAATCATGATACCAGCTGCAAATCCTTGCATGGAAGCAAGAACTTTCCCGTTTACTTTATTAAAAATAAACACACCGGCTGCACCTAATGCTGTAAGAAGCCAGGTAATTATTCCAGCGATTAGTGCTTGGAAATAGGATGGTAAGCTTCCAAATAATTCTTCCATAAACGTGACTCCTTGTATCATTTACCTGTAAAAAGGTGTATAATATATAGAACTGAATTAAGCTTATCAAAATCATTTTGAAATTTCGATAGTAAAAGAGGAAATCACGTCATGGAAGCATATAAAATAGAACATCTTAATAAGTCATATGCAGATAAAGTTATTTTCGATGACTTGAGTTTAGCGATTTCAAATCATGAAAAAATTGGATTAGTTGGTATCAATGGTACAGGTAAAAGCACGCTACTCAAAGTGATGGGTGGTATAGATGATGATTTTACTGGCGATATCACACATCCTAATCAATATCGTATTCGGTATTCTTCTCAAAAACAAGATTTAGATGGTAATTTATCGGTGTTTGAAGCCGTGCTCAGTTCAGAGACAAGCACATTACAAATCATTAAACACTATGAACAAGCGGTACAACAATATACAGTTGAACAGACCGACCGAAATTTTCAAGCAATGATGGCTGCACAAGAAGCTATGGATCGACATGAAGCATGGGATTATAATGCGGAGATAAAAACGATTTTATCTAAATTAGGTATTCATGACACGACAAAACAAGTCAGTTCTTTATCAGGTGGACAACAAAAACGTGTCGTGTTAGCTAAAACGTTGATTGAACAACCTGATTTATTATTGTTAGATGAACCAACGAACCATTTGGATTTCGAATCGATTAATTGGTTGATTAATTATGTTAAACAATATCCTTATACCGTATTATTTGTAACGCATGATAGATATTTTTTAAATGAAGTGTCAACACGCATTGTTGAACTTGACCGTGGAAAATTAACGACATACCCTGGAAATTATGAAGACTATATAGCGATGCGTGCCGAAAAAGAAGTAATTGAACAAAAGCAAAATGATAAACAACGTGCGCTTTATAAACAAGAGTTAGCTTGGATGCGTGCAGGAGCAAAAGCACGTTCTACGAAGCAACAAGCACGTATTCATCGCTTCAACGATTTAGAGGCAGATGTAAAGCAGCAACAGACACAAGATAAAGGCGAGTTAAATTTAGCTTATTCTCGTTTAGGCAAACAAGTATATGAGCTTGATAGTCTAACAAAAATAATTAATGGCAGAACGCTATTTCAAGATATAACTCAAATTATACAGAGTGGGCAACGTATTGGTATCGTTGGACCCAATGGTGCAGGAAAAACAACGATGCTCAATATACTTAGCGGCGAAGATCAACAATTTGAGGGGACGTTAAAGATAGGACAGACTGTTAAGGTGGCTTATTTTAAACAAACTGAAGAAACGTTAAATCGTGATATCCGCATGATTGATTACTTAAGGGAAGAGAGTGAAGTCGCCAAAGAAAAAGATGGAACGACAGTGTCAATCACTCAACTACTTGAGCGATTTCTATTTCCAAGTTCAACACATGGTAAAAAGATTTATAAGTTATCTGGCGGTGAGCAAAAGCGATTATACTTATTGCGCTTGCTTGTGCATCAGCCAAACGTGTTATTACTAGATGAGCCAACAAATGATTTAGATACTGAGACATTGACGATACTTGAAGATTATATTGCTTCGTTTGGCGGTTCAGTAATAACGGTTAGCCATGACCGTTACTTTCTGAATAAGGTTGCTCAGGAATATTGGTTTATTCATGATGGCATGATGGAACGTATTGTTGGTAGTTTTGAAGACTACGAAACATATAAAAAAGAAAAGGATAAACAGCTAGCAATAGAAAAGCAAGCAACCAACACATCAAAAACTCAGATAAAAGAACGTAAAAAAACAGGACTATCGTATAAAGAAAAGCGTGAATACGAGTCATTGATGTCGCGTATAGAAGAGACCGAAATACGCTTGTCAGAAATTGAACAAGAAATGATTGAGGCAAGTGCGGATTACGCTAAAATCAAAGATTTAACTATTGAACAACAACAACTAGAACAGACATATGATGAAGATATAACGAGATGGAGCGAGTTAGAAGAATTAAAAGAGGTATAAGGGGAATGCAGAAATGGAAGCAATATTATCGCATTATTTTGGTTATCAATCTTTTCGACCAGGTCAAAAAGAAATTATAACTAAAATTTTAGCTCATCATAATGTATTAGGTGTATTACCAACAGGCGGGGGAAAATCGATTTGTTATCAAATTCCCGGGCTGAAGTTAGGTGGTACAACTGTTGTTATTAGTCCGCTTATTTCATTGATGAAAGATCAAGTAGATCAACTTAAAGCAATGGGAATTCATGCAGCGTACTTGAACAGTAGTCTAAGTCAAAAGCAACAAAAGCAGATTGAACAGGAGTTGGCTTCTGGTAAAATTCAATTTCTTTACGTGGCACCTGAGCGCTTTGAAAACCAATATTTTTTAAGTATATTGCGTAAGCTGGAGATTCATTTAATTGCATTTGATGAGGCGCATTGTATTTCTAAATGGGGACATGATTTTAGACCGAGTTATCAGAATGTCATTCAAAAAGTAATGACACTACCTCAAGATTTTGTTGTTATTGCGCTTACCGCTACCGCAACAACTGAAGTGCAACGAGATATTATGGATAAACTTTATATTTCTGCAGATAATCGGGTTAAGACAAGTACTAAACGTCGTAATCTTATCTTCAAAGTTAATCCTACGTATCAGCGTCAAAAATTTGTCCTTGATTATGTGCAAGCGCATCGAGATGAAGCAGGTATCATATATTGTTCGACGCGCAAACAAGTTGAAGAACTGCAAGAGGCCATTCAAAGCATTGATCTTGAAGCAGCGATATATCATGCAGGATTGTCAAACAAAGAACGAGAACAAGCACAAAATGATTTTGTTTATGATCGTATTAAAGTTGTTGTAGCAACAAATGCATTTGGTATGGGTATTGATAAGTCTAATGTGAGATATGTGATTCATTATAATATGCCTGGTGATTTAGAATCATACTATCAAGAGGCAGGACGTGCTGGTCGAGATGGGTTAAAAAGTGAATGTATCTTATTATACAGTGAGCGCGATAAAGGTTTACATGAATATTTTATTTCTGTGTCTCAAGCTGATGATGACTACAAAGATAAAATGGGTGAAAAATTAACTAAAATGTTGCAATATACCAAGACTAAAAAATGTCTCGAAGCCACAATTGTGCATTATTTTGAACCCAATGAAAAGTTAGAAGAATGTCAACAATGTAGCAATTGTGTTCAAGAAAATAAAACATATGATATGACCAAAGAAGCCAAAATGATAGTAAGTTGTGTGGCGCGAATGCGACAGCAAGAAAATTATAGTGTCATTATTCAAGTATTAAGAGGAGAGCAAAGCGATTATATTAAATACAATCACTATGATCAGCTATCTACTTATGGCATTATGAAAGCATATACAACGTCAGAATTAAGTCATCTTATTGATGAGTTAAGATTCAAAGGATTTTTAAATGAACATAACGAAATATTGATTTGTGACCAAAGTGTGCAAAGTTTATTAAAGGAAGACGTAACGATATTTACAACGCCATTCAGACAAAAATCTAAAGAAAAGGTTTATATCAATACTGTCGAAGGCGTTGATCGCGCGCTATACAATGAACTTGTTGATGTACGTAAACAATTAAGTAATAAGTTAGGCATTGCACCAGTAAGTATCTTTTCGGATTATACGTTAGAAGAATTTGCTAAACGTAAACCAGCGTCGAAACAAGAAATGATTGCTATAGAAGGTGTAGGTAGTTATAAATTAAAACATTATTGTCCTAACTTTTTAGAACGCATTCAATCTTACAAAGCAAACATATCATAAACGTAATAGCATACACTTAAAATAAGTAAGATGAGTTTTTGAATGGCAATGGCATTCAAACTCATCTTTTTAATATATAAAAGTAAAATTTTCTAGTATTATCATTAACTTTATGATAAAAGGGAATAACAAAGAAAAATGTACGCGTTGTATTGATGTCAATCTTTTATAAATAATAGACAAAATATTATTAATTTGCGTAATAGAGGTGTAAATGTGATTGAATTTAAAAATGTAACGAAACGTTATGGCCAAAATATTGCGGTTCATGACCTTAGTTTTAAAATCAATGAAGGCGAATTTTTTGTGCTCATTGGTCCTTCAGGTTGTGGGAAGACGACAACGTTAAAAATGATTAATCGACTTATCCCATTAACTGAAGGCTATATTTATTTTAAAGATAAACCAGTAAGTGATTTTCCAGTATATGAAATGAGATGGGACATTGGCTATGTACTACAGCAAATCGCGCTATTCCCCCATATGACAATAAAAGAAAACATTGCACAAGTTCCACAAATGAAAAAATGGAAAGAGAAAGAGATTGACCAGCGCGTAGACGAACTATTAGAAATGGTTGGTTTAGAACCAGATAAATATAAAAATCGCAAGCCTGATGAACTATCTGGTGGACAGCGACAAAGAGTGGGTGTAGTGCGTGCATTGGCAGCAGATCCTCCAGTCATCTTAATGGATGAACCTTTCAGTGCACTTGACCCTATCAGTCGAGAAAAGTTGCAAGACGATTTACTTGCACTCCAAACTAAAATTAACAAAACAATTGTCTTTGTAACACATGATATTCAAGAAGCCATGAAACTTGGTGATCGTATTTGTGTCATGAATCAAGGTCATATTGAACAAATCGATACACCATTAGGATTTAAAACACACCCACAAAGTAAGTTTGTCCAAGAATTTATGGGGAATTATTTACAACAAACATCTGTATCACAACATATTAAGTTGAAAGAATTAGATATCACAACACCGTTAAATGAAATGGCTGCGTCAACAGATTACCCAGTCGTGAGCGCAGACCAGTATATTGATGACTTATTTGATATGTTAAGCAAACATGAAGCATTGTTAGTAGAAAATCATGACACTCATGTTCAGTCACTTCTTACAAGAGAAGATGTCTTTGAATATTTAGCACAAGGGCAAAGAGGTGAAACAGCATGAATGAGTTTATTACTACATTAAACGCGCGTAAAGAAGAATTATTGGCTACTTTAATAGAGCATATCCAAATTTCTTTTATTGCGTTACTTATTGCTATTTTGATTGCCGTACCGTTAGGCATTGTATTAACAAAAGCAAAACGTATTTCTGAAATCGTGATGAATATCGCTGCTGTCCTACAAACTATTCCATCTCTAGCATTACTAGGTTTAATGATTCCATTGTTTGGTATAGGCCGTGTGCCAGCCATTATTGCTTTAGTGGTCTATGCATTATTACCAATATTACGCAATACATATACCGGAATTAAAGAAGTAGATCCATCGTTAATTGAAGCAGCAAAAGGGATTGGGATGAAACCATTTCGTCGCTTAACGAAAGTTGAATTACCGATTGCCATGCCGGTGATTATGGCAGGTATTCGTACAGCAATGGTTCTAATTATTGGTACAGCTACACTTGCTGCGCTCATTGGTGCAGGTGGCTTAGGAGATCTGATTCTCTTGGGTATTGACCGTAACAATCCATCGCTTATCTTAATTGGTGCCATTCCTGCTGCGTTACTGGCTATTATTTTTGATGTTATTTTAAGATTAATGGCAAAATTATCTTATAAAAAACTAATGCTGGCAACGGGTGCCATCTTATTAGTTATCATTATCGCGATTGTTGCACCATTGCTTAGTCATAAAGGGGATACGATTACGCTTGCAGGGAAATTAGGATCAGAACCATCTATTATTACGAATATGTATAAGATTTTAATAGAAGAAGAAACGGATGATACTGTCGAAGTGAAAGATGGTATGGGTAAGACAGCATTTCTATTCAACGCCTTAAAATCCGATGATATAGATGGCTATTTAGAATTTACTGGTACAGTGTTAGGAGAATTGACAAAAGAAGATTTAAAATCTAAAAAAGAGGCAGCAGTTTATCAACAAGCTAAAGATAGCTTACAATCAAAATATGATATGACGATGCTTAAGCCAATGAAGTATAATAATACTTATGCTTTAGCAGTTAAACGGGATTTTGCTCAAAAGCATCATCTTAAAACAATTGATGATTTAGCCAAGGTTACTGACCAATTGAAACCAGGATTTACATTAGAATTTAACGATCGTCCAGATGGTTTTAAAGCAGTCAAAAAGGCTTACAACTTAAATATTAATAATGTAAAAACGATGGAGCCCAAATTGCGTTATTCTGCTATAGAAAAGGGAGATATCAACTTAATTGATGCCTACTCAACTGACGCAGAACTGAAACAATATGACATGGTTGTGCTCAAAGATAATAAACATGTCTTTCCACCATATCAAGGTGCGCCAATGTTTAAAGAAAAATTCTTAAATGAACATAAGGAAATTAAAGCACCATTGAATCGATTAGCAGGTAAAATTTCAGATGAAGAAATGCAAGAAATGAATTATAAAGTTACTGTGAAAAATGAAGATCCATATCAAGTTGCTAAAGCGTTTCTCAAAAAAGAAGGGCTTATAAAATAGCACTGTATACTTCATAAGATAAAATGCCTCCATATTGAACTGAAGACGCGGAAAACAACGATTAAATCAAGTTGTTCTCTGCGTCTTTTTTAGTGTGATAAGCATGGATATATAGGCGTATGATAAAGGAATATAAGAAGAAATATATTCAAATGATAAATTGTAATAATAAAACTTTAGTAGCATATTGTAACTAAATTTAATTGTGTTTCTTTTGATTTTACTTGTGATTAATTCATATGAAGTATAAAATTGAGGGTATTACGAATGAGGTGGGGAAATGAATAACAAGAATTATACACGTCAAGAAATCGTTAGTAGTGTGCCACAAAAAGGTTTCTTTGGGCATCCAAAAGGATTAAGCACACTGTTTTTTACTGAATTTTGGGAACGTTTTAGTTATTATGGGATGAAAGCTATTTTAGCGTATTATTTATATTACGCTGTAACGGATGGCGGTTTTGGGTTAAGCCAAGCAACAGGCTTACAAATTGTCTCAATATATGGTGCGTTAATCTACATGTCAGGATCTATAGGTGGCTGGATTGCAGACAGGATTATAGGTACAAGACACGCGCTGTTTTATGGTGGTATTTTAATCATGTTTGGGCATATCCTGTTGGCAATACCAGGTAACTTTACATTAGTGCTTATTGCATTATTATTATTAATTACCGGTACCGGATTATTAAAGCCTAATATATCTACCACTGTAGGCGATTTATATTCACATGATGATGTACGTTTGGACGGTGCCTTTACAATATTTTATATGGGTATCAACCTTGGAAGCTTACTTGCGCCATTTATAACTGGATATTTACAAACACGTCTTGGTTTCCATGTTGGTTTTGCGGCAGCAGCCGTAGGTATGTTCCTTGGTCTTGTGGTCTATGTGGTTACCAATAAAAGATTTTTAGGGTTAGCTGGACTCAGTGTTCCCAATCCATTAAAAAAAGAAGAAATTAAACGATTAAGTTTAATGGTGGGTAGTGCAATTATTATGTTTGCAATTATCTTAATTGTCTTACAATTTACCGGGTTACTTAGTCTTGAAAGTTTTACCTTAATAGTAACTATTATTGGTATCGTTTTACCTATATATATTTTTATTTATATGATTACGAATAAAAAAACAAATGAAGTTGAACGTAAGCGTATTTATAGTTATATTCCTTTATTTATAACATCAGTCGCATTTTGGATGATTCAAGAACAAGGATCAACCGTGTTAGCTAATTTTGCAGATCAAAACACTCAACTCAGTATGAGCAAGCTGACAAATGGACTGATTGATTTTCAAATACCAGCAGCTTGGGCCCAATCACTTAATCCAATATTTATTGTTGTGTTGGCTCCGTTATTTGCTAACTTATGGACAAGGCTGGGTAAACATAATCCAAGCACAGTGCACAAATTTGCACTTGGTGCAATCTTTGCCGGACTATCCTATTTAGTGATGATGATTCCTTTGATGAGTTCTACAGAATTAACACACCCGTTGTGGTTAGCACTTAGCTTTTTATTTATTACTGTCGGAGAACTTTGTATTTCTCCAGTAGGTTTATCCGTAACATCTAAATTAGCACCTAAACATTTATCTGCACAAATGATGGCGCTATGGATGCTAAGCAATGCCACAGCACAAAGTATTAATAGCCAAACAGTCGTATTTTTCAAACGCATTTCAGAACAACAATTCTTCATGTATTCAGGGTTGTTTACCTTAATTATTGGTGTATTATTATTTTTAATTTCACCTATAGTGATTCGAGCAATGCGTGGTGTACATTAATAGGAAGCCTGATTTTCGATGCTGATTGTCATATAATGAACTTGATATGTAACTAGGAAACACGTTATAATTAGTATTAAGTTTTTTAAAATTTCAGACAATTATCGGAGGAGTGGTTAACTTTGAAAAAGCAACTAGATCAATTATCTGCATACCAACCTGGATTATCCCCTAGAGCATTGAAACAGCAGTTTGGTATTGAGGGAGAACTATATAAGTTAGCATCTAATGAAAACTTGTATGGGCCCTCTCCGAAAGTCAAACAAGCCATAACAGATCATTTAGATGAATTGTATTATTATCCAGAAACTGGTTCACCTTCATTAAGAAAAGCGATTAGTGCTCACCTACATATAGATGAGTCACGCATCTTATTTGGTGCTGGTCTTGATGAAGTCATTTTAATGATTTCTAGGGCGGTATTAACGCCTGGCGATAAGATTGTTACAAGTGAAGCAACCTTTGGACAATATTATCATAATGCGATCGTTGAATCTGCAGATGTGGTTCAAGTACCACTTAAAAATGGCGGCTTTGATTTAGAAGGTATTTTAAATGAAGTTGATGAACAAACGGCATTAGTATGGTTGTGTAATCCTAATAATCCAACAGGGACGTATTTTACACATGAAAAATTGCATGACTTTTTATCGCGTGTTCCAAGTCACGTCCCAGTATTAATTGATGAGGCGTATTTTGAATTTGTGACGGCTGAAGATTATCCAGATACTTTGAAGTTACAAGAAGAATTTGATAATGCATTTTTACTGCGTACGTTTTCTAAAGCATATGGTTTGGCTGGTTTACGTGTTGGTTATGTTATTGCAACGAATGAAGCAATTGATAAATGGAATATTATTCGTCCGCCATTTAATGTGACGCGTATTTCAGAATATGCAGCAATCGCAGCATTGGAAGATCAAGATTATTTACATGATATTACACAAAAAAATGCACAAGAGCGCCAAAAATTTTATGCGATTCCACAAAGTAAGCACTTCTTACCTAGTCAAACGAATTTTATTTTTGTAGTGACAGATAAAGTTCAGGAATTATATCAACAATTACTACAGGTAGGATGCATTACAAGACCATTCCCAACAGGTGTGCGTATCACTATTGGTTTTCCAGAACAAAACGATAAAATGATTGAAGTCTTACAACAATTTGATTATTAAAATCGAAACGATAAGACATAATAAATATATAAGCAAAGTCATGCTATTTACTTTTTAAGTAAGAGTATGACTTTTTAATTTACAAATAAACAGATTTGTACCAAGTGTAAATGAGCAAGACAAACGCATGATAATGAAATGAAAAAGCATTTGGCTACAGTCTGAAAGTATAACAAAATTTTGCTATACTCATACTGTATAACTACACAAACAAATAGAAACGGAGCGATCAAAGGAATGACCCGACAAAAAATTGCGATAGATATGGATGAAGTATTAGCCGATACTTTGGGAGCTATTATTGAAGCGGTGAATAAACAAACGAATTTGGGAATAACGATGGAAGGCTTAAATGGGAAAAAATTAAAGCACATGATACCTGAACATGATGGCTTAGTTAGGGAGATTTTAAATGCGCCTGGCTTCTTTAGACAGTTACCAGTATTACCAGCTGCACAAGAAGTTGTAGAAAAATTAGCGGCACAGTACGATGTATATATTGCTACGGCTGCGATGGATGTTCCAACATCATTTCATGATAAATATGAATGGTTATTACAACACTTTCCATTTTTAGATCCTCAACACTTTGTGTTTTGTGGACGAAAAAATATCGTGAAAGCTGATTATTTAATTGATGATAACCCACGTCAATTAGCTATTTTTGAAGGCGAACCCATTATATACACTGCAGCGCATAATGTAAACGAAACACGCTTTACACGTGTAAATGGTTGGAAAGAAGTGGAAGCATATTTTTTAAATTAATATTAGCTTAGTAGTAAGACAAAAAGATGCTGGGACATAAATGTCAGAAAAACAGCAGTAAGATCATTTTCAATTAGAAAATATCTTGCTGCTGTTTTCTATTTTCACAATGTTTCGTATTGAATGGCTTCGCTTTCCTAGGATGCC
>NZ_KV840197.1:202268-211057 GCF_001839145.1 Staphylococcus sp. HMSC62D11
CGCCATAAATACTACGTATTAACATGTAATTTTAATCCTTTATATTTATGTCCCAAATTGTTTATCAATTTTATGTAGGGATGGTTAATAATTTTAATGCTTTGGGCAACACTTTAATATCAAGCGGCGCTTCTAGTCGAATTTCACCATCTATATCTACTTTCATGATCGGTTTTGTATCAATGCGAATATCCTTACCTGAGATATGGTCAATACCTTGAGTGATTTCATTCCAGTTCATGCTATCTCTTTTTTTGAAAATATCATTTAATATGCTGAAACTTTGCTCGTCAAAAATAAATGTATTCAATTTACCATCTTGTGGTGATAAATCTGTGAGCGGAATACGACTACCTCCAATATTAGGACCATTCGCAATAAGCAGCATTGAAGTATTGCCAGTTGTTTTTTCACCATCAATTGTTAAAGTAAAATCAAAGTTACTCGGATCCATTAATGTTTTTACGGTTGAACCGATATAACTTAATTTACCAAATATATCTTTCGCACCGTTTTGCACATTTTCTGCATTTTGCACAATCAAACCTAGCCCAACGAAATTAAGGGCGAATTCTTTATTCACTTGAATGACATCATACTGACCAATTTGTGCATATTTAAGTTGTTCACTAGCTTGTTTAAAGTTAGGATGAATGTTAAGCGTTTTTGTAAAATCATTAAACGTACCACCTGGGATAATACCAATAGGCAAATCTAGCTGATGTTTCATCACGCCGTTAACCATTTCATTAACGGTGCCATCCCCACCTAAAATAAATAAAATATCAATTTTTTGACCATAATCACCTTGCTTAATCTTCTGACAATATTTAATAATGTCTCCTTCGTTTTCACTCAATTGAATGGATAGCTGTTTACATATTGAACTTAATGCTTTTGTCACTTCACCTAAACCATTATATATATCCTTTAAACCACTGTGTTCATGATAAAATAATACGCCATGATTGTATTTGTCTGTCATAATTATGCCTTCTTTCTAAAAGGTATCACTTTACATACTTACCCTTAATTTTAAGATTTAGTGTATGGTAATACAAAAAATGTGAGAGCGGGACAGAATTCACTATAAATTCGTAGTCCCGCCCCGACAAGGTTGACTAGGATTGAAAAAAGCTTGGTATTAGCGTATTTTCAATCCAGTCAACTACTGTAAATATTTAATTCATAGTTTAAAACATAATTATATCCCAGGCTCTATAACTATAAAAAAATAGCTATGAAAAAATCTATCGTCATAGATTTCTTCATAGCTAATCTTAGTATGTTTTTACTTGTTATAAGAATGTGATTAATGAATACCTTTCATGGCTTTCTTAATGATTGGTGTGAAGGCAAGAACAATAAGCGTTACGACAACAGCAATACTACCGAGAAGGATAAAGTATGTAGTTTGACCTAAGTCATCAATATACTTCACGACTGTACCGTTAATTGCTTGCGCTGATGCATTAGTAAGCAACCACACGCTCATCATTTGTGCATTGAATGATTTTGGTGCGAGTTTAACAGCAGCACTGTTACCAGTAGGTGATAAACAAAGTTCCCCAACTACACAAATGACATAAGATAAAATAACCCAGTTGACACTAAATGTTGTTGATCCATAAGAAACGCCAATTAAGCCCATAATTAAATATGATAGTCCAGCTAAAAATGTACCAAGAGCGAATTTAACTGGCAATGAAGGTTGCTTTTTACCCATTTTCATCCACATTAATGAAATAAGTGGTGCAAATAATAGGATAAACAAAGGGTTAATAGATTGGAACCAAGCTTCTCCAAAACGAGTTGTCCAACCGAATATATTTAAATGCATATCTGATTTTTCTAGTCCGTAAATATTCAAGACATTAGAACCCTGTTCTTGAATAGACCAGAAAATCATACCTAGAATAAATAAAGGAATAAAGGCTTTCACACGTGAACGTTCAGTATCATCGACATCTTTACTGTATATCATAGTTGCAAAATAGATAATTGGTAAAACAATACCAAGTACGAGTACGGTATTACTTACTAAGTTAAATGACAATGTATTTGTCAAGTAAGTGACAACTAATACAGCTGTAATCACAGCAACTATAGCAACGATAATAAATGTGTATTTTTTCTTTTCTTCAGCAGTAAGCGGGTTAGTCGGTTGCATGCCGACTTGGCCTAATGTTTTACGGTTAAATAAAATATACCAAACTAATCCCAAAGCCATACCAATAGCTGCAATTAAGAAACCACCGTGGAAGTTATTCACATCTAAGAAATTTTGTAAAATAATAGGTGAGATGAGTGCGCCTAAGTTAACTGACATGTAGAAAATAACAAACCCAGCGTCAATTCGAACATCATTTTCTGGGTATAGACGACCAACAATATTTGAAATATTTGGTTTCATTAAGCCAGAACCAACAATAATAAAGAACATTGATGCAAATAATCCAAACATTTGGAAAGGTAAACTCAAACATACGTGACCTATAATAATTAAGACGGCGCCAATCAATGTCGCACCACGTGTTCCAGTGATACGGTCAGCAATCCAGGCACCTGGAATAGATGACATGTAAATTAATGCACCATATACGGACATAATAGACATGGCAGTTGCTTTATCAATGCCTAATCCGCCTTGATTGATAGCATAGTACATATAAAAAATAAGCATTGCACGCATGCCGTAGTAACTAAAACGTTCCCAAAACTCTACGAAGAACAATACGCCCAAGCCTTTAGGGTGTCCAAAGAAACCTTTCTGTGGAATTTTTTCAACTGCTAATTCATGGGAATTGTGTGATGCCATAACATCCCAACCTTTCTGTACTTTCAATTTGAAACTCAGTAAATAAATTTTACTATTCTGACAATTTATTAGCAATATTATTTTGAAATGCTTAAATATTAAGAATATTAAGTAAAATGTAATTCAATCAACATACGCAATGCTTACTGAATTTCAATGATATTAATAAAATACGCTTTTATTAATAAATATGCAAGAACATTTTGTAAAATATTTTGTAAATAAAAAAAGATCACCACTAAGTTGTCACAATTAGTGGTGATGGATAACTTTAAATAATCAAACTAGCGGTTGTCAATTTTTTCTGGATACATATCATGATTCATCAGACGATGTTCGGCCATGCGTGCATATTTAGTATCTGGACGACCATAATTTGTATATGGATCTATAGATATACCACCTCTAGGTGTAAATTTACCCCATACTTCAATATAGTGAGGATCCATTAACTCAATAAGATCGTTCATAATAATATTCATACAATCTTCATGAAAATCGCCGTGATTTCTAAAGCTAAACAAATATAGTTTTAGTGACTTTGACTCAACCATTTTAACATTCGGGATATATGAGATATAGATTGTAGCAAAGTCGGGTTGACCTGTGATAGGGCAGAGTGACGTAAATTCTGGACAGTTAAATTTAACGAAATAGTCTCTTCCTTGATGTTTGTTAACAAATGTTTCTAATACATCTGGACGGTAATCAAATTGATAATTGTTATTTTGGTTACCTAATAATGTAATGTCTTTCATTTCCTCTTCTTGACGTCCTTGAGTCATATTACCGCTCCTTTAATGTGATTGTTGTGTATTTGATTCACGTCGTGCTTGGTCAAACATATAGTAACTTGCACTAATGATAATAATATAGCCGACTATAGCATATATATCTGGTGTTTCGCCAAATAAAATAAAACCAAATAGTGCAGTAAAAATGATAGAAGCATACGTGAATATTGAAATATCTTTCGCCGCAGCAAAACTATAAGCTAATGTAATACCTATTTGACCTACAGCTGCTGCAAGCCCTGCACCTAAAAGATATAGTATTTGGGTTGTTGTCATTGGCTCAAATGTTGCGATGGAAAACGGGATCAACACAATCACGGAAAATAATGAAAAGTAAAAAACAATCGTGTAAGGTTGTTCACGTCTGCTTAGTGCGCGCACAAATGTATAAGCTGATGCAGCAAATATTCCTGAAAATAATCCTGCTAATGATGGAAGCATTGCAGAAGAAAATTCGGGCTTAACTATAAGCAACATACCCATAATGGCAATGATCATCGCAGATATTTGATATTTTCGCACTTTTTCATGTAAGAATAGTAAACTTAATAGGATAGTCCAAAATGGATTAAGTTTCATTAGTGTGTCGGCATCACTTAACACCATATGATCTATGGCAAAGATGTTGAGTAATACGCCAATCAACCCAAGGGTAGACCGTCCAATCAATAATGGTTGATTACGAAGTTTACCGAACATTGGCTGTTTATATTTATAAATAAAAAATAAGGGTATAAACATAGCAACAAAATTTCGTGCTAACGACTTTTGAAAGACAGGTAAATCACCGGCAAGTCTAAAAAAAACTGACATAAAACTAAAGCCAATAGCAGAAATGAGGATAGCAATAATACCTTTCACTTTTGGATTCACTGTTAATCGCCCCAATAATAAATTTTAACTTATATATGATAGCATAAAAAAGCAATCTATGCATTGGAACTTGAAATATATAATGCAATCGTTTATAATTAAAAAACGAACATACGTTCTATTTGGAAACAAATTAAATATCCGGAATATTTGTATAGAATTTTAAATTAAGATTGTATGCCATGTTTTTATATTTGAATTAATAGCTTCAAAAATGACGCCAACCCGGACGATAAAGCTATTTGAGAAAAATTTTATAAATGCAAGCATTAATGCTCACAAAAATGTAAAATATTTTTTTGAGCTATTTTAAACTTACAGTGACGCACGTTTATTCGAAATTCCGAACGTTAAGTAGCAATCTCAAACTTTTAATAATTAAGGATATTATGTATAATGAAACACAGAATGTTGTGTTGGATTTTGAAAACCAACACAATATATAGTGTTTACTTCTAAAATAGAATGCAATAAAAAAGTCAATATTTAAGCAAAATAACACTAAATAAGGCTAATTTCTCACCATATTCGTTATGCATTAGAGAAATTTTACTATTATACATATAGTTCGTTTTTGCTTTATACACAAGATGTAGTGTTTATATGAGGCATTGAACAACTATAAAATGGATGACTGACATAAATGATAGTCTAATGATGTTTCATCAGCACAGAAAAAATGAGCGATAGCGTTTAATTTGTTATGACGTATTTTAGAACATAACATGAATTTATACTAAACAACATAGTACGCAGTAACAAATGAACATGTTATAAACAACACGACACATATCCATGCAATACTAGTGCAATTCGGTTTCTAGCAAGAAATCTTTATTTTTTAATACAAGATTGATGAAAGAAGGCGATTAAATGAAAGTTATTTATTTTTCATTTTCAGGAAATGTTCAACGATTTATTAAAAGAACCGAATTATCAGATGTTATGGAAATAACAGAAGATAATTGTCAAGAAGAAGTAAATGAGCCTTATATCTTAGTAACAGGGACAATTGGCTTTGGTGAAGTGCCACAAGAAGTACAGCAATTTCTACAAGTCAATCATCAGCACTTGCAAGCAGTTGCTGCAAGCGGCAATCGCAACTGGGGACAAAACTTTGCGAAGGCTGGACAGACGATTTCTGAACAATATAACGTGCCATTACTAATGAAATTTGAGGTTCAAGGATCAAACAGTGACGTGAAAGAATTTAAGGACAAGGTGGGTCAATTTAATGAAAATTATGAACGAGAAAAAATACAATCATATTGAACTAAATAATGAAGTAACCAAACGTAAAGAGAGTGGTTTCTTTAATTTAGAGAAAGATCAAGAAGCATTAAAGGTTTATCTTGAAGAGATTCACGATAAAACAATTTACTTTGATGACGAAATTGAGCGCTTACATTATTTAGTAGACCATGATTTTTATTTTAATGTGTTCGATAAATATAGTGAGATAGACTTACGTGAGATAACTGATTTTGCCAAGTCAATTGAATTTAACTTTGCAAGTTATATGTCAGCAAGTAAGTTTTATAAAGATTACGCGTTAAAAACGAATGATAAATCACAATATTTGGAAGATTATAATCAGCACGTGACAATCGTAGCACTGTATTTAGCTAATGGTAATAAAGCACAAGCAAAACAATTTATCTCAGCCATGGTAGAACAACGTTATCAACCAGCGACGCCGACATTTTTAAACGCAGGTCGCGCTCGACGTGGTGAATTAGTCTCATGCTTTTTATTAGAAGTAGATGATAGTTTAAATTCTATTAACTTTATTGATTCAACAGCAAAACAATTAAGTAAAATCGGTGGCGGTGTAGCCATTAATTTATCTAAATTACGTGCTCGTGGTGAAGCAATTAAAGGAATTAAAGGTGTGGCTAAAGGGGTATTACCAGTCGCAAAATCACTAGAAGGTGGATTTAGTTATGCAGACCAACTAGGACAACGTCCAGGTGCAGGTGCTGTATATTTAAATATATTCCACTATGATGTTGAAGAATTTTTAGATACTAAAAAGGTTAATGCTGACGAGGATTTACGTCTATCAACGATTTCAACAGGCTTAATTGTGCCATCAAAATTCTTTGATTTAGCTAAAGAAGGAAAAGATTTTTATATGTTTGCGCCACACACAGTTAAACAAGAGTATGGTGTAACACTTGATGATATCGATTTAGAGCAGTATTACGATGATATGGTTGCCAATCCTAATATAATCAAGAAGAAAAAAGATGCACGTGAAATGTTGAATACAATTGCACAAACACAATTACAATCAGGTTATCCATATTTAATGTTTAAAGATAATGCGAACAAAGTACATGCTAATTCTAATATTGGTCAAATTAAAATGAGCAATCTGTGTACAGAAATTTTCCAATTACAAGAAACATCAATTATTAACGACTATGGTATTGATGATGAAATTAAACGTGATATCTCATGTAATTTAGGCTCTTTAAATATTGTTAATGTGATGGAGACAGGTAAGTTTAGAGATTCTGTATTTACAGGTATGGATGCGTTAACTGTTGTAAGTGATGAAGCGAATATTCAAAATGCACCAGGTGTGCGCAAAGCTAATAGTGAGTTACATTCAGTAGGTCTCGGTGTAATGAACCTACACGGTTATTTTGCAAAAAATAAAATTGGTTATGAGTCTGAAGAGGCAAAAGATTTTGCGAATGTCTTCTTTATGATGATGAACTATTATTCACTTGAGCGCTCAATGCAAATTGCTAAGGAACGTGGCCAAGTATATCAAGATTTTGAACAATCAGATTATGCAAATGGAAAATACTTTAGTTTTTACACGGCACAAGATATCACACCACGTTTCGCTAAAGTTCAACAGTTATTCGAAGGAATAGAAATTCCTACTGCTGAAGATTGGAAAGCTTTACAGCAACAAGTTGAAGCACATGGTTTATATCATGCTTATCGCTTAGCTATCGCACCGACACAAAGTATTTCATATGTACAGAATGCAACAAGCTCTGTTATGCCTATCGTTGATCAAATAGAACGCCGTACATATGGAAATGCTGAAACATTTTATCCTATGCCTTTCTTATCACCTGAAACAATGTGGTACTATAAATCAGCATTTAATACTGATCAAATGAAGTTAATCGATTTAATTGCAACAATTCAAACGCATATTGACCAAGGAATCTCAACAATTTTATATGTAAATTCAGAGATTTCTACACGTGAATTATCACGTCTATATGTGTATGCCCATTATAAAGGACTTAAATCGTTATATTACACACGTAACAAACTATTAAGTGTAGAAGAATGTACAAGCTGTGCAATTTAAACAATACACGTGACTCTGTTTAAAGAGAAAACCGGGGTCTTAGCAATGAGAAATGCAATCTGCATTTTAACGAGTAAAGCAAGCTGGACCCCATATAAAGTAATACAGTAAACAAGATAGGTTAGGTATGTCATCAATTCGCAAACGCTTTGCAGAAATGCTTTTGCTTTTTGTGCACATATACGCCAATTGTTAATATGAATGACTTATAAACAAACGATAGGAGGAATTATCATTATATGAAGGCAGTCAATTGGAATACACAAGAAGATATGACAAATATGTTTTGGCGTCAAAACATCTCACAAATGTGGGTGGAAACAGAGTTTAAAGTGTCAAAAGATATCGCAAGTTGGAAGACGTTAACGGATGATGAGAGAAATACATTTAAGAGAGCACTAGCTGGATTGACTGGACTAGACACACATCAAGCAGATGATGGTATGCCATTGATTATGCTACATACAACTGATTTACGTAAAAAAGCAGTTTATTCATTTATGGCCATGATGGAACAAATTCATGCTAAAAGCTACTCTCATATTTTTACGACGCTTTTGCCATCTAGTGAAACAAACTATTTATTAGATACATGGGTAATTGAAGAACCACACCTAAAATATAAAGCAGATAAAATTATCGAAAACTATCATAAGCTTTGGGGTAAAGAAGCTTCAATTTATGATCAATATATTGCTCGGGTATCAAGCGTATTTTTAGAGACATTCTTATTTTATTCTGGTTTTTACTACCCACTTTATCTTGCTGGACAAGGTAAAATGACAACGTCGGGCGAAATTATCCGTAAAATTCTTCTAGATGAATCAATTCATGGTGTCTTTACTGGTATTGATGCACAAAGTTTACGCAATGAATTATCTGAAAATGAAAAACAACGAGCGGATAAAGAAATGTATGTACTGTTAGAAGATTTATATAGTAATGAAGTCTCTTATACACATAT
>NZ_KV840197.1:211157-225401 GCF_001839145.1 Staphylococcus sp. HMSC62D11
GGTAATAAAGCATTATCAAACTTGGGATTTGATCCTTACTTTGAGGAAAAAGATTTTAATCCAATTATTGAAAATGCCTTAGACACAACGACTAAAAATCATGACTTCTTCTCAGTTAAAGGTGATGGCTACACATTAGCATTAAATGTTGAAGCGTTACGTGACGAAGATTTCATTTTTGAAAATTAAAAGATAATAGCAAATAAGATATGCTAATGAACAAACCTGACTAATCGTTGGGTTTGTTTTTTTATGTGAAGCTTCAATACCATGACAATTTGTCAGTTGCATATTAACGTCTAATCAAAACAATCCGCTACTATGGCTGCCAATCATTAATCATAATTTACTCAGCTATTTAAATATCATAATTGTTATAACAAAATAACTAATAGATTTAACCAATTTATCTGTAGTTTTGATTAATATCAAAAATAAAAAAACATATTGAAAAACATATTTATAAACGATAAGATAGTAATAAATGATAATGATTATCATTGTCGAAGGGTTTATCTTCGCGAGCATTTGTAGATTATTGAAGGAGCATGTAGGAAATGAAATTGCTATTAAAAGGCTATACACTGCTTATTTGTTTAGTGATAATGTCAATCATTTCATTGTTTGTTGGCGTTAGCCAATTATCAATTACTGATATCTTTCATTTAACAAAAGAACAGTTAAACATACTGCTTTCGAGCCGTATACCTCGGACAGTAAGTATACTGATTTCTGGTAGTACATTAGCATTAGCTGGCTTAATTATGCAGCAAATGATGCAAAATAAATTTGTTAGTCCCACAACTGCAGGTACGATGGAGTGGGCAAAGCTAGGTATACTTATCTCTCTCGTTTGCTTTCCTCAAGGACATATCTTACTGAAACTTGCTTTTGCCGTTTTATGTAGCCTTTTTGGAACTTTTTTATTTGTAAAATTAATCGAGATGATAAGAGTGAAGGAAGTTATATTTGTACCTTTACTTGGTATTATGTTGGGTGGCATAGTGTCTAGTTTTACGACATTTATTGCTTTAAGAACAAACGCAGTACAGAGCATTGGTAACTGGCTTAATGGGAATTTTGCCATTATCACGAGTGGGCGTTATGAAATTTTATATTTAAGCATTCCACTATTAATCATTACATATATCTTTGCCAATCATTTTACCATTGCTGGTATGGGTAAGGACTTTAGCCACAATTTAGGTGTGAATTATGAACAGATTGTTCGAATTGCATTATTTATTACGGCTAGTATTACAGCACTTGTAGTTGTTACAGTGGGAACACTACCTTTTCTTGGACTTATTGTTCCCAATATCATCTCAATATATCGCGGGGATCATTTGAAAAACGCGCTCCCACATACAATGATGTTAGGCGCATGTTTTGTGTTGTTTTCAGATATCATAGGACGACTGATTGTTTATCAATTTGAAATAAATATTGGCTTAACGATTGGCGTCTTTGGCACAGTGATTTTCCTTGTCTTATTAATGAAA
The DNA here is from genome assembly GCF_001839145.1 of Staphylococcus sp. HMSC62D11. Lineage (NCBI taxonomy): Bacteria > Bacillati > Bacillota > Bacilli > Caryophanales > Staphylococcaceae > Staphylococcus > Staphylococcus sp. HMSC62D11. Next base: position 212,660 of record NZ_KV840197.1, read on the forward strand.
GGTAGGAAAAATTATGCAAATGACTTTGAATAAAAAGCTGTGCGCACTTATTGGTGTCACAGTAATTGCGGCTTTATTCTATTTATTTGTTGGTCTAGATTATGAGATTTTTGACTATCAGTTTCAAAGTCGTTTTCGTAAATTTATTTTAATTATTTTGGTAGGTGGTGCGATTGGTACGTCAGTAGTTGTCTTTCAAGCAATTACGAGAAATCGCTTGTTGACACCTTCAATTATGGGACTGGATAGTGTCTATTTATTTGCCAAAGTTATACCAATCTTTTTATTAGGTGCACAATCACAATTTGTGACGAATATTTATTTAAACTTTGCACTCACTCTCGTGGGAATGGTGTTATTTGCCTTAATCTTGTTTCAGTTTATGTTTAAAGTGGGCAATTTCTCAGTTTATTTTATTCTGCTAGTTGGCGTTATTTTAGGGACATTTTTTAGAAGTATTACAAGCTTTATTCAGTTAATTATGGATCCTGATTCATTTTTAGCAGTACAAAGTGCGATGTTTGCAAATTTTGATGCATCTAATTCTAATTTAGTCATTGGCTCAGCTATTTTATTGTGCACGCTAGTCATTGTTATCATTGTTATTTTACCTTATTTAGATGTCTTACTGCTTGGCAGGGCACAAGCAATGAACTTAGGTGTAAATTATTCAAGGGTAACACGATTGTTGCTTATTCTAGTGGCTTTATTAGTTTCTATATCTACGGCTCTTGTTGGTCCTATTACTTTTCTAGGATTACTAACGGTAAATTTGGCACATGAATTTATGAAAACTTTTCAACATAAATATATTTTACCAGCTACCATATTGATGGGGTGGATAAGCTTGTTTGTTGCACAATGGATAGTTGAAAACTTATTTGAAGCGACTACTGAAGTCAGTCTTATCATCGATCTCATTGGAGGTAGTTATTTTATCTACTTATTAATAAAAAGGAGAAATACAAATTGATCCGGATAAAAAATATGACGCAATCGATTCAAGGTAAAGCAATATTAAAAGATATATCAGTTGATATTCAAAAGGGCCGTCTAACATCACTTATCGGACCTAATGGTGCTGGAAAAAGCACCTTGTTATCAGCGATTAGTCGAATTATCGAACACGATAGCGGTGCAATAGAATTAGAGGATATTGATATTGCTGCATATAGAAAAAATCTTTTAGCACAGAAATTAAGTATATTAAAGCAAACAAACCATACTGACATGAACATCACTGTAGAACAACTTGTCAATTTTGGACGATTTCCATATTCAAAAGGTCGAATGAAAGAAGCTGACTATGAACAAGTCGATTATGCAATAAATTTATTACATTTAGAAGATATACGTCAGCGAGACTTAAAAACATTATCTGGTGGACAACGACAACGTGCATATATTGCAATGACCATTGCTCAAAATACTGACTACATATTATTAGATGAACCTTTAAATAATTTGGATATGAAACACTCAGTTCAAATAATGCAAACACTGCGTCGGTTATGTCGTGAATTAAATAAAACGATTGTTATTGTCCTACATGATATTAACTTTGCCTCTTGCTATTCTGATAACATTATTGCCTTAAAAGATGGTGAATTAGTTAAAGCTGATGAAAAGGATGCCGTAATTCAAAAAGAGGTATTACAAGAACTTTATGATATGAATGTTGCGATTGAAAGTATTAAAGGACAACGAATTTGTCTTTATTTTGATGAACAATTAGTAGAAGATGTCACTTAATTATCAATACTAGAGCAAAATAAGGAGGGGATACCATTGAAGTATTAAGCTTTAATCATTAAAAATAGCTTTATAATTCAACAATAAATATTAAAACGTTAGGAGTTATATATAAAATGAAAAAAACAGTTTTATTTTTAATCTTAAGTTTAGTCTTAGTGCTAGCTGCATGTGGTAATCAATCTAAAGATTCAGAAACAAAGAGTGGCGAATCAAAAGGCACAGTGAAAATTAATAATAATTTTGAAGCACAAGGCGATAAAAGAGATGGTAGTGACGCTAAAAAAGTAAAAAACACAGTAAAAGTTCCTAAAAATCCTAAAAAAGCTATTGTTTTAGATTACGGTGCGCTCGATACATTAAAAGAATTTGGTGTAGAAGATCAAATTAAAGGTTTGCCGAAAGGTGAAAATAATGCTTCATTACCAAAATTTTTAGATGAATTTAAATCAGATAAATACGAGAATACAGGTAACTTAAAAGAAGTTAATTTTGATAAAATTGCTGCGGCTAAACCAGATGTCATTTATATTTCTGGAAGAACAGCAAGCCAAAAGAATTTAGATGAATTTAAAAAGGCAGCACCAAAAGCGAAAGTTGTTTATGTTGGTGCTAGTGAGAAAAATTATGTGAATGACATGAAAAAAGTAACAACAAATTTAGGTAAAATCTACAATAAAGAAGACAAAGCAAAAGATTTAAACAAAAAATTAGACGATAAGATTGCTGACGTCAAAACTAAAGCAAAAAAAGTAAATAAATCAACAATGTATTTATTAGTAAATGAGGGAGAGTTATCAACATTCGGTCCTGGTGGACGTTTTGGTGGCTTAATCTTTGACACATTAGGATTTAAACCAGCAGATAAAGATGTTAAACCAAGCCCACATGGTCAAAATGTAAATAATGAATATATAACTAAGAAAGATCCTGAAATTATTTTAGCGATGGATAGAGGTTCTGTTGTTGGTGGTAAATCAACTGCTAAACAAGTGTTAGGTAATGATGTCATTAAAGATGTTAAAGCAGTCAAAGAAGATAATGTCTTTGAATTAGATCCAAAATTATGGTACTTCAGTTCTGGTTCAACTTCTACAACAATTAAACAAATTGATGAGCTAAATAAAGTATTAGATAAAGCACAAAAATAATTATCCATAATGGTTGAAGTGGGGATATCATTCCTAGAAAAATTAGCCAGTAAATGAGTTTTCTTATAAATTCATTTACTGGCTGTTCTATTTACAATAATTTGTAATATTGGTTTGCTTTCTTACGAGTCTATACCTTCAGCTAATCTTGAATATCATGTGCTTTGTCACATGAGTCGTAACAATTTGTCCAGACGTTGTATCATAGCGTCCTAAAATGCTTATATATCTACATTCATTCTGAATTTACTCAATCTGAGTTGATGAGTGATATTTTGACTTTTGCTCGAGTGTCAGTTTGATGAATAAACAAGGGGCAGGAGGACTTGACTTAGTCATAATAGGTCTTCATTTAAGAAAAATAATAAAGTGGGCAGACAATTGGTTGAAGGCATTTACGTCCACTTTTTTAATTAAATACAACAGGTTTTCTATAAATATAAGTATAAATTTCAGAATATTCTAAAATAAGTATTGCCAAATAAGGTAGTGGGCGATAATATAATAAATGATAATGATTATCATTATCGCATTCAATATATACGTTGGGGTTAATGAAAATGAAATTTTTATTGAAAAGCTATGTGTTAGTGACCCTTGTCATCATCTTAACTATCGTGTCGTTATTTGTCGGTGTGAGTAAACTTGCTTTAACGGATATTTTTCATCTGTCTTCAGAACAGATAAATATTTTGATTTCAAGTCGTATACCACGAACCGTGAGTATTTTAATCTCTGGTAGTTCTATAGCACTAGCAGGTTTAATGATGCAACATATGATGCAAAATAAATTTGTGAGTCCAACGACGGCCGGAACTATGGAATGGGCAAAATTAGGTATTTTAATCTCACTTACTGTCTTTCCTGAAAGTCCAATTATGTTAAAACTATTGTTTGCAGTAGGTTGCAGCTTAATTGGTACTGCTTTGTTTGTAAAATTAGTATCCCTTATACAGGTGAAAGAAGTTATTTTTATACCGTTGCTTGGCATTATGTTAGGTGGTATTGTGTCTAGTTTTACAACGTTTATTGCGTTAAGGACCAATGCGGTACAAAGTATAGGTAATTGGCTAAATGGTAATTTTGCCATTATTACAAGTGGACGTTATGAAGTGTTATATTTAAGTATTCCACTTTTAATAGTGACTTATGCGTTTGCACAGTATTTTACAATTGTCGGTATGGGTAAAGAATTTAGTCATAATTTGGGAGTGAATTATGAATTAATGGTTAATATCGCGCTTTTTATTACTGCAACGATGACTGCCTTAGTCGTTGTAACTGTCGGTACGTTACCATTTTTAGGCTTAATCGTTCCTAATATTATCTCTATTTATAGAGGAGATCATTTAAAGAATACCTTGCCACATACGATGTTATTAGGCGCTTGTTTTGTGCTTATTTCTGATATTATTGGTCGTTTAATCGTTTTTCCATATGAAATCAATATTGGGTTAACAATAGGTGTCTTTGGAACCATTATCTTTTTAATCCTATTAATGAAAGGTAGGAAAAATTATGCTAATGAGCTTGAATAAAAAATTAATCCTACTGATTGGAATTACGATAATTGCTGCAATATTTTATTTGTTTGTTGGTTTAGACCCTGATATTTTTGATTATCAATTTCAAAGTCGTTTACGTAAAGCGCTTTTAATTTTATTGGTTGGTGGTTCAATTGGTACAGCAGTGGTATTATTTCAAGCTATTACGCGAAATCGTTTATTAACACCTTCTATCATGGGTTTGGATTCTGTATATCTATTTGTCAAAGTTTTACCAGTATTTTTATTTGGTATACAATCTGAGATTCAAACAAACATCTATCTTAACTTTGCGATCACACTCATGACAATGGTTGTGTTTTCATTAATATTATTTGAAGGTATTTTCAAATTAGGTCACTTTTCAGTTTATTTCATTCTGTTGGTTGGCTTTGTTTTAGGAACCTTTTTCCGTAGTATTACGAATTTCATTCAACTAATCATGGATCCTGATGCATTTTTAGCTGTTCAAAGTGCGATGTTCGCTAATTTTAATGGTTCTAATACGACATTAGTTTGGCTATCAGGCGTCTTTCTTATTGTGCTTGTAGTAGTTGCGTATAGAAGTGCAGCATACTTAGATGTACTACTTCTAGGTAGAGCACAAGCAATTAACCTAGGTATTAATTATGAACGTGTGATCCGTGGTGTACTCATTTTGGTATGTATGTTGGTATCTATTTCAACTGCATTAGTTGGACCAATCACTTTTTTAGGTCTATTAACAGTAAACCTTGCACATGAATATATGCGTACTTACAAACATAAAATATTGATTCCAGTAACAATATGTTTAAGTTGGATTGGCTTATTCGTTGCAGAATGGATCGTTGAAAACTTATTTGATGCTACGTCAGAAGTCAGCATTATTATTGATTTAGTTGGTGGTAGTTACTTTATTTATCTTTTAATGAAAAGGAGACAGTCGTCATGATTGAAGTGAAAAACGTAACGCAATCTATACAAGGGAAAGAGATTTTACATGATATTACAGTGACAATTCAACGTGGAAAATTAACTTCATTAATCGGTCCCAATGGCGCTGGGAAAAGTACATTATTATCAGCGATAAGTCGAATTGTTAAGCATGATCAAGGTGAAATTGTCATAGAAGGTCATGCAATCAAAGACTTTAATCATAACGACTTAGCAAAAAAGTTAAGCATATTAAAGCAATCAAACCATACGGATATGAATATTACAGTTGAGCAGTTAGTTCAGTTTGGACGTTTTCCGTATTGTAAAGGGCGCTTAAATAAAGACGATATGGAGCATGTGGAATCAGCCATTAAATTATTAAATTTACAACACATTCGAGACCGTAATATAAAAGCATTGTCAGGTGGGCAACGACAACGTGCCTATATCGCAATGACAATTGCTCAAGACACGGATTATATTTTATTAGATGAACCACTTAATAACTTAGATATGAAACATTCAGTACAAATTATGCAAACGTTAAAACGCCTATGCCGTGATTTTAATAAAACAATCGTCATCGTCTTACATGACATTAATTTTGCATCATGTTATTCAGATTATATTATTGCATTGAAAGATGGTTATGTAATAAAAGAGGGCGTTAAAGATCAAGTTATCGACAGCCATATATTGAATCGATTATATGATATGTCAGTTGCGATTGAAGAAATTAGAGGACAAAAAATTTGTCTTTATTTTAATAATGATGACTTACTTTCTAAAATATAGTAATCATAAAATTTATAGTGGGAGGGGTACCTATGACTTAATCTAATAGAACTAAAGACGACAGAATGCAAACAAGACGTGAAATTTATTGTATTAAAAGGAGAAATACAGCTATGAGAAAAAGCATCTTATTTTTAATTTTGAGTATTGTCTTAGTATTAGCGGCATGTGGTAAAGATAGTGGAAATAAAAGCTCAGATGCTAAGTCATCAAATACAAAAGACACTGTTAAAATAGTTAACAATTATAAAGCACGCGGAGAGAAACAAGATGGTAGTGATGCTAAAACAATTAAAGACACAGTAGAAGTGCCTAAAAATCCAAAACGTGCAGTTGTATTTGATTATGCTGCAGTGGATTTGATGAAAGCATTTGGTGTGCAAGATACGATTAAAGCGTTACCTAAAGGTGAAGGTGTGTCATCAGTACCACAATTTTTATCAGAATTTAAAGATGATAAATACATCAACACTGGTAAAATGAAAGAAGTTAATTTTGATAGAGTCGCACAAGCAAAACCAGATGTCATTTATATTTCTGGACGTACGGCAAGTCAAAAAAACTTAGATGAATTTAAAAAAGCAGCGCCGAATGCCAAAATTGTTTATGTAGGTTCTAGTGAAAAAAATTATTTACAAGATATGAAAAAAGTAACTACAGATTTAGGTAAAATTTACGGTAAAGAAGATAAAGCCAAAGCATTAAATGACGAATTAGATAAAAAAATTGCAGATACGAAAAAACGTACAGCAAAAACAGATAAATCATTGATGTATCTATTAGTAAATGAAGGTGAATTATCAACATTTGGTCCAGGTGGACGCTTTGGTGATTTACTATTTAACACATTAGGATTTAAACCGGCAGATCAACATGTTAAAGCAAGTCCACATGGTCAAAATATTAATAATGAATATATAACTTCAAAAGATCCTGATATTATTTTAGCTATGGATAGAGGTTCAGTTGTTAGCGGTAAATCATCAGCCAAACAGGTACTAAAAAATGATGTTATTAAACATGTTAAAGCTATCAAATCAGGTCATGTATATGAAGTTGATCCTAAATTATGGTACTTTAGTGCTGGTGGTACAACAACAACGATTAAACAAATCGAGGCCTTAAACCATATATTAGATCAAGTAGAAAAATAAAAATGACTATAAAGGTATCCTAAATTTCAAGACATCTTGTTTAGCTAATGTATAACCAATAATATCTGGAATTTAAATCAATTCCAATTTAAACAAAAACGACAATTTCTATTGAAATAAAATAGAGATTGCCGTTTTTTGTTATTGATGCCATCATTTTTTGTAAAATTAAGATTGTCTTGTTATGTGATTTTAAATTTTCATTCTCGCTTACATTGAGTATTTATAAAATGATGCGATTGATTTGTATGAAAGTACTTTGTTAATTTGATTAAGTGATAAATGGGGAGCGGGACAACATTTATAATGAATTCATAGTCCCGCCTTGGCAAGGTTGACTAGGATTGAAATAAACTTGGTATCAGCGTATTTTCAATCCAGTCAACTATGGCCAATATTTAGTTCATAGCTTAAAAATTAATAATGTTCCAGATTCTTATCTGAGTGATACAGTTTTAATATTCAATTTGTTAAGCAACAGAGGGATATAAAGCCTTATATTACGAAATACAAATGATAATGAAATTTACAACGATTATTAAAGTGGGCGCTACATTGTGGACAGTTTTCAATCAACATATATTTATTAATTGTCATTTCATGCCGACACACGCCACACATTACTGCCTTAATATCAAATTCGTGTTCAGGCCAGCGTTCAATTTCATGAAGCTCATGCTCATTATGGCATTGATAGCACGGGTAATATTTTTGGCAGCATTTGAATTTAATTGCAATAATGTCTAATTGTGTATGATAGTGAATGCATCTTGTTTCATGATCTACAATTGAACCGTATACAATTGGCATAATAAGGTCACCTCGACATTTTAATGTTTGTCAGGAGGATCACCAATAATACGTACTTCACGGTGCAACTCTACATCAAATTTTTCTTTGACCACTTGTTGAACATGATGAATTAAATTTTCATAATCTGTGGCAGTGCCATTATCTACGTTAACCATAAAGCCAGCGTGCTTTTTAGACACTTCAACACCACCAATTCTATGACCTTGAAGATTAGAATCTTGGATCAACTTACCAGCAAAATGTCCTGGTGGACGTTGGAAAACACTGCCGCAAGAAGGATATTCTAATGGCTGTTTACTTTCACGACGTTCAGTTAAATCGTCCATTTTAGCTTGTATATCATCTAATTGTCCTGGCGCTAAAGTAAAAGCAGCTTCTAGTACAACTAAATGTTGTTGTTGCACAATACTGTTTCGATAATCAAGTTCTAATTCTTGGTTGGTAAATTTAAGTAAATCACCCTGCTCATTTACACATAGAGCGTAATCGATGCAATCTTTAACTTCCCCACCATAAGCACCAGCGTTCATATAGACAGCGCCGCCAATGGAACCAGGAATACCGCAAGCAAATTCTAGACCAGTTAGAGCATGATCTCTTGCAGCTTTAGATACATCAATAATCGCTGCACCACTACCAGCAATAATGGCATCATCAGAAACAGCAATATGGTTTAATGACAACAAACTAATGACAATGCCACGAATACCTCCTTCACGAATGATAATGTTTGAACCATTACCTAAATATGTAACTGGAATATCATGCTGTCTTGCATAGCGAACTATGGCTTGAACTTCTTCGTTCTTAGTTGGAGATAAATAAAAATCAGCATTACCGCCCGTTTTAGTATAAGTGTAATGCTTAAGTGGCTCGTTTATTTTGATAATGTCACGTGGTACGAGCTTCTGTAAATCCGTTAAGATGTCTTCCTGACTCAAAATAAGTACATCCTTTCCTTACTTCTATAATCTAATGTTTATTATAGCAACTTTATAATTGAATTGCTTGAAAAATAGACGCTACTTTTAGCATATAATTACAGAAATCTACCTACACTTATAACTTGTAATTTCTATGTTGAGTCATATGTATAAAAAATGCCTCTTTTTGCGCTTCATAACTTCTAATGCTTGTTTGTTGTGAGATAATCTGTTCTTTATAGCTAGCAAATTGTGTTGCAAATGAAATATCTGTCTCTAATAAATGGTCAATTGTTTGATATTGCTTGAAAATAGGGTGAGACATCTGAATAATATGTAGACGACTGATTTGTTTTAATTCAGTCAAATTATTAAATTGAGCCATCATCACTTTTTTATGATAAGCATGATGCAAACGATAGAATCCAACATAGTTTAATCTTTTTTCATCTAAAGCAGTAATTTGATGTAAATTTTCTACGCCTACTAAAATATCTAAAATAGGTTCAGTAGGGTACTTCATATGGCGTGTGCCACCAATATGCTGTGTGAATTGAACGGGTGAATCAAGTAATTGAAATAATATTTCTTTCGTTTGTTTGTACCGATGAGCAAAATCGTTTAACATTTGAGTATCTTGTATGAATGGTTGGACTTGTGCGTACATGGCGAGCTCCCCTGGCTTGTAAAGTCAAATTCTGCCATAATATAACATAATTTATTTTCTTTATAAATAGCTTTCTGTATAATGTTTGTTGATAGGAGTGCAAATATGAGAAAATTTACCGTTATTTCTATTATCTTATGCTGTTTATTGCTCGTTTCATGTAGCAACGATAAACAATCTGCAGCCAAGCAATTTGAAAAAGACTTAGCACCTGCAGAAGCTAAACAAGAAGATGTTGAAAAAGTGATGGATAGCATCCAATTAAAACAAATCGAACAATTAAGTAATACTGATACAACCGATAAAAATAAAAAGGATTTTGAAATATTACAAAAAGATATGCATCGACATCTTTTGCCTACATTTGAAAAATATGAAAAATTAGCGAAATCCACCCCAGCAAAGACTAAAGAAGCCAAAACATTAAAGAAAGATTACTTAGCGACAGTTAAACAGAAACGCGCTAAAATAAATGAATTAATGGATTTCATAGAATTGTGTAATAAATCTATAAAAGCCAATGAAGAGATTTTAGACTATACAAAAGTATTTGAGAAGAAACGTTCTAAAGTTGAAGAAGATATAAAAAATGCTCAAAATCAAGAAGATGCCAAGCAATTAACGCTAAAACTAGAAAATAACAACGAGGACTTAAAGAATGCTGCCAAAAAATATTTGAATAATAGTCAAAAAGCACATCCAGAAGACGAGGTAGATCGTCATATTATTCCATTAATTAAAAAGCAAATTCTAGATATTAATCAAACGAATATTACTGACAAAAATGTCAATAGTGCACGTAAAAATGCCATTGAAATGTATTATAGTTTACAAAATTACTACGAAACGCGTGTCACTACAATTAAGTTAAGTAATCAAATTAAAAAAATTAATGTTGAGCAACTGCCGAAAGAGGGTAAAGACCTAAGTAAACTTGATGACGACTTTTATCAAAGATTAAAGCAGAAACAGCATTAAGTTGTTATATTACATTATTAATATATGCAAATTAATAAATATTGGTTAACAACATCTTATATAATGTGTATAATTGAACCCACTGAGTAGTTTAATCGAGTAATTAATGAAAATGAAATCAATGAACTTACACAAAATGATAAAATTTTAGAGGTGAATAGAATGGCTATAAAGCTGAGTTCGATTGACCAGTTTGAGCAGGTACTAGAAGACAATAAATACGTATTTGTATTGAAACACAGTAACACATGTCCAATATCTGCAAATGCTTATGATCAGTTCAATAAGTTTTTATATGAAAGAGATATGGACGGTTATTATTTAATTGTGCAAGAAGAAAGAAAATTATCTGATTATATTGCTGACAAAACACAAGTGAAACACGAATCACCACAAGCGTTTTATTTTGTTGATGGCAAAGCGGTGTGGAATGCGAGTCATCGAGATATTAACGTGTCCTCTTTAGCTCAAGCAGAAGAATAATAAATTTGAAGTTATAGCAATCTAAAATGTAGTTAAACGATAAAAATGATACTTCGGGGCGGGAAGATAAAGTCATAACCGACTTTTACCCGCTCTTTTTCTTATAATATGAAAAAAGATGGTATGCTATGTATAATGGACGTTGATAATAAATATTAATCATGTTAGATGAGAAACGAAAGTGATTGACATACAGATTTTGAAAGAATTAATGAGGTGATTGTTGATGAGAGTATTAGTAGCTATGGATGAATTTAAAGATATCATTTCAAGTTATCAGGCAAACCGTTATGTAGAAGAAGCGGTTGCCAGTGAAATTAGTGATGCAGATATTGTACAAGTCCCATTATTTAATGGACGTCATGAACTTATGGACTCGGTTTTTTTATGGCAATCAGGCACTAAATATCGACTTAATGTACACGATGCGGATATGAATGAGGTTGAAAGTGTATATGGGCAAACAGAGCAAGGAACGACAGTTATAGAAGGTAGCTTATTTGTAAAAGGGAAAAAGCCAATTACTGCACGAACAAGTTATGGGCTCGGTGAAATGATAAATACTGCGCTAGATAATGGCTCAAAACATCTTGTTATCTCACTAGGAGGACTCGATTGCTTTGATGGTGGCATCGGCATGCTTCAAGCGTTAGGGGCAACGTTTTATGATGATGAGGCACAGCCGCTTGATGTAACAAAAGGTGCACAAATAATTAAATATATTAGACATATGGATTTGACAGCTGTTAATGATAAACTTGCAGAAGTGAACATTCAAGTTATGTCTGATTTTTCAAGCAGACTATATGGTAAGAATAGTGAAATAATGCAATCATATCAAACACTAGGAATCTCTAGAGAAACAGCAGTTGAAGTGGATAATTTGATTTGGTACTTAGGGGAACTTATTAAAAATGAATTAAAAATAGCAATTGGCCCAATAGAACGTGGTGGTGCCGGTGGAGGGATAGCTGGTATCTTGAAAGGTTTATATGATGCCGAAATTGTAACGAGTCACGAACTTGTTGATCAAATTACACATTTAGATCAGTTAATTGAGCAAGCAGACTTAATTATTTTTGGAGAAGGCTTGAAAGAAGAAGATCGTCTAATGGAAACTACAACGATTCGTATTGCAGAACTTGCAGAAAAGCATCAAAAACCAGCGATAGCTATTTGTGCAACAAGCGATAAATTTGATTTATTTGCGAACTATCATGTGACAGCCATGTTTAACACATTTATAGATATGCCCGAATCGGTTACAGATTTTAAAATGGGTGTTCAGCTACGTCACTACGTCGTACAGGCATTAAAATTGTTAAAAGTTCAGTTAAATTAAACATAATAGATAAAAATTGAGAGAGGCTGGGACATAAATCTCAGAAAAACAGCAGTAAGATCATTTTCAATTAGAAAATATCTTGCTGCTGTTCTCTATTTTCACAATACTTCGTATTGAATGGCTTCGCTTTCCTAGGGTGCCGTCTCAGCACCCCAACTTGCTTTGATCGACGAAATACTTTTCGTATTTCTCTCTGTTGGGGCCCCTGTCTTCGACTGG
>NZ_KV840197.1:225501-241453 GCF_001839145.1 Staphylococcus sp. HMSC62D11
TAAACTTTACTAAACTAAATGAACGAGGTGCCTTATCTATAAAGATTATAACATGACTCAACTTACACTATACACTACCAATGGAAACTTCAATACTTATTCCTACAAATAATATTTCTCGATATGTATAAACAATCCCAGATAATGAGTTCAATCATCATCGTGGTGCAACATCATATCATCCAAAAATGATAACAAGCTGTATATTATCTAATACATAAGCGAAAAGACCATTTCTATCAAATAATTTTAATAGAAATGGTCTTTTTTACATTGCTTAAGAACTTAATGGCCCAGGCCTTCCTGTCAATTACTGCCAGTATATCGTTCATAGCCTAAAACATAATGATGTCCCAGATTCGATTTTCTTATAATTGCAATTTTGTTAGCACGTATTATTTGTTATAATGTGTGACTTCTTCGACTATGCCTAACACTACTTGTACTGCTTTTTCCATAACGTCTATAGATGCAAACTCAAATGGACCATGGAAATTACCGCATCCAGTGAAGATATTAGGTGTTGGAAGGCCCATAAATGATAATTGTGAACCGTCTGTACCACCACGAATAGGAGCAGTGTTTGGCGTTATTCCTAAATCACTAAACACTTTTTTAGGAATATCAATCACATGAGGTAAAGGTTTAATTTTTTCTGCCATATTGTAATACTGATCTTCGATATCTACTTTGACTGGGAAATCTTCATAATGCGCATTTATATTATCTCGAATTTCAAGTAATTTCTTCTTGCGTAATTCAAAGTTTTTGCGATCATGATCACGAATAATATACTGAAGGGTTGCTTTTTCTACATTGCCATTAAAATGCATTAAATGGTAAAAACCTTCGTAATTTTCTGTGCGTTCTGGCACCTCTTGAGGAGGCAATAAGCTATTAAATTGTTGGCCGAGCAAAATCGCATTAACCATGACATTTTTTGCAGAACCAGGGTGAACATTTACGCCATGGCAGGTAATCGTTGCTTCCGCTGCATTAAAACTTTCAAATTGCAACTCGCCATATTGACTGCCATCCATTGTATATGCAAAATCAGCATTAAAGCGTGCAACATCAAAATGGTGAGGGCCTTTACCAATTTCTTCATCAGGAGTAAAAGCGATACGAATACGGCCATGCTTAATTTCAGGATGGTCTACTAAATATGTTACAGCTTCCATGATTTCAACCACACCGGCTTTATCATCAGCCCCAAGTAATGATGTGCCATCAGTAATCATCAATGTGTGTCCTTCTAAGCCTTGTAATTCAGGAAATACCTCTGGATCAAGCACTCGAGATGTTTGGCCTAATTTAATCGGTTGACCATCAAATGATGAGATAATTTGAGGTTTGACATGACTGGCATTAAAATCAGGAGATGTATCTACATGGGCCAAGAAGCCAACTGTAGGCACATCATGCGCAATGTTACTCTCGATAGTAGCGAAAAGATAACCGTTATCGTCGAGTTCAGTTGCTAGACCTAAAGCATCAAGCTCGCTTTGTAAAAGATTTAATAAATCCCATTGTTTAGCTGTAGAGGGTGTAGTTTGTGAGTTTGGATCTGATTGTGTATCTATTTTGACATATCTTGTTAATCTATCAATAATTTGTGCTTTCATCGTTATTCAACCCCTTAAACTCTATTGTTCATATTATAAGATTTTTTATAAGATTTCCCTTTAATTTTCCCAAAAAACTGTTTGATTCGCGTATAAAGATAATATAAAATTTCGGCAACAAGAATACCAAAGGCAATCGCGCCAGAAATAAGTGTCACTTCTAAAAATGTATTTACAGCATGTGTGTAATCATTTGATACTAAGAAACGGGTTGCTTCATATGCAGCACCACCAGGGACAAGTGGAATAATTCCAGGAACAATAAAAATAATGACCGGACGTTTGTATCGTCTACTCATAACGTGACTTAGCAATCCTAAAATAAGGCTCCCAGAAAATGCAGCACCTACTTTACCTAAATCTAAATCAACGGTGTATTGATAAATCGTCCAAGCAACAGCGCCTACGAAACCACATGCCACGAGTAATCTTTTAGGTGCATTGAAAATAATTGAGAAAAGCACTGTAGAAATAAAACTAATTGTAAAATGAAATAAATAAAATAGCATTTATAAACAGCCTTTCTTAGAATAGTAATAAAACAATTGCGACACCAGCACCAATGGCAAACGCAGTTAAAGCGGCTTCTACACCACGAGACATACCAGCTAGCAACTCTCCTGCCATCAAATCACGAATCGCGTTACATATTAAAATCCCAGGTACTAAAGGCATCACGCTGGCAATAGTAATAATGTTTTGATTTGTTGCAATGCCCATCTTAGTGAAAAACACTGCAATACTAATTACCACAGCTGAAGCTACAAATTCTGAGAAAAATTTAATTTGTATATAGCGCTGAACAAAGCTAAATGTTAAAAATGCAGCACCCCCAGCCAATATTGCGATCCAGCAGTCTGATGCTACACCACCAAACATAAATAAGAAAAATCCACATGCAATGGCTGCCGCTAAGAAATTAGTTAGAAATGAAAATTGCAATGACGCTTGACGTAGATGAATTAATTCGTTTTTGGCTTCATCGATTGTCAACTGATTATTGGCAATTTTTCTACTAAGACTGTTGGTTAATGCAATTTTTTCTAAATCGGTAGTTCTTTCTCTAATCCTAATGAGCCGTGTACTTGTGCGATCATTTAGTGAAAAAATAATCGCGGTTGAGGTCACAAAACTATATGTATCATGTAAACCATAGCTATGCGCAATTCTATTCATCGTATCTTCAACACGGTAAGTTTCTGCACCAGCTTCAAGTAAAATTCGACCTGCAATTAAAACCACATCAATCACTTTATTTTCATCTATAATAGTGATTGAATCAGACATAACGCGACACCTCCATGGTGGAATAAAAATATATAGTCATAAAAAAATTTAACGTTGCCTTTTTTGTACATCTATGTTGTTCAACGTACAAGTTATATAACTTCTATATTGCACTATTATAATAGAAGTTTTAACTAAAATGAATAATGAGTCAAGATAAACTTAAAATCATGAGCTATTCATACAAAAAACACTATCATTCAGATACTGTCTTGTACAGAATGATAGTGTAATACGGAAAGTGATATTGTACTTTATAATTTGATAATTGGATTAAACATAACTTGATTTCGTCCTTCATTTTTAGCCACATGTACCATATCATCAGCATCTTTAAATACTTTTCGTTGGGATTTGTGATCATCTTTAGTTAAATAACCTACACCAATGGACACTGATAATTTAATAACTTCTTTATTTGGTAAATGAAATGATGATTTTTCTACACCTAGACGGATATTTTCAGCAAGTTTAACGCTTTGGTCTAAGGAATAATCGCGTATAACTACAGAAAACTCTTCGCCACCATTTCTAAAAATTTTAAATTTCTTAGGTACATAATTCTTTAATAATTGGGACATTTGCTTTAATACAGCATCGCCTGATTTATGTGAATACGAATCATTGACGTCTTTAAATCCATCTATATCAATTAATAACAATGCAAGGCTTTCGTGATGTTCTTCAGCTTGTTGAGAAATATGATTAAGATGACGGTCAAATTCTTTAACGTTACCTAAACCAGTTAAATAATCATATTTATCTTCATTTTCGTAGCGATTGACAAGTGAAAAGAAACGCCAAATATCTACGAACGTTACTGCTGAAGCAATAGTTAAGACAAATGATACAGGTATCAATATAATTAATTCTTTAATGTCATATATCGGGCTGAAAATTGATAAAATAGCTAAAATAATGATACTAATTAAATTTAAGATGAGTAGTGACACGATATCATTTTGTTTTAAAAATGGACCAATTGCACTTACAATGCCTGCTATGACAAGTAATGTCACACCATATAATATTGAATTCCCATAGGCAAAGATATCAACCAATGCGACAATTGTGGCTGCAGCAAGGGTATAAGGCATATGGGTATAACGTCCTAAAAACAACAATGGTACAAACGTTAAATGTACTAAAAATTCATCGTTATATGATGGGATTGGATAAGCAGCTAATAATAGTGCAACAAGGGTCATTAAAACTGTAACATAGCCTTTAGAGAAAGTTACCCGTTTATTCTCAGAATATTGTAATCTGTGGAATAAATAGATACCTGCAACCATGACAGAAATATTATAAATGATTGCTTCCAACATGTATTTACCGACTCCTTTATTTCTCCACTAGTAATTGTAAGTGAAAACTTACAATTTGTCATTAACTCTGGAAAGAAATTTATGCTAAATTACAGTCTTTCATGTTAAAATAAAATTTTCCATGGTATGATAAGAAAAAACATTTTCTTCTTATTTATTATACTGTATAGACAACATGTGTTAACATACTCCACAATTATATAGTGTATTTATGTCACAGTGCGTATTGAGAACCTTTATGACTGATGATATTGACGTCTTAACAAATAAAAAATATAAGGCGCTAAAAATAAGAAATATATCTATTGAAGGTGAACGGATGCTTACATTATTGCTCATAGTGATTACGATGTTGATTAGTTTAATGATTACACCAATCGTTATCGCTATTTCTAAAAAGCTCAATATTGTTGATAAACCGAACTTTAGAAAAGTTCATACTCAACCAGTTTCGGTTCTTGGTGGCACCGTGATACTTTTCTCTTTCCTTATTGGGATTTGGATTAGTCATCCTATGGAAAGAGAAATAAAACCCTTAATCATAGGTGCTTTTATTATGTACGTAGTAGGACTTATTGATGACATATGTGATTTAAAACCACTACTTAAACTTTTGGGGCAAGTCATCGCAGCGAGTGTGATTGTGTTCTATGGCATTACGATTGACTTTATTTCGTTTCCAATGGGACCAACTATTCATTTTGGGTTTTTAAGTATTCCAATTACAATCATTTGGATTGTAGCCATTACAAATGCAATTAATCTTATTGATGGTTTAGACGGTTTAGCGTCAGGTGTTTCTATCATTGCTTTGTTAACAATAGCATTTATTGCTATTTTGCAAGGGAATATCTTTATAACAATGATTTGTAGTGTATTAATTGGTTCACTGCTAGGCTTTTTATTCTTTAATTTTCATCCAGCAAAGATTTTTCTGGGCGATAGTGGTGCATTAATGATTGGTTTTATTATTGGCTTTGTTTCGTTACTAGGCTTTAAAAATATTACGTTTATTTCATTATTTTTCCCGATTATTATACTTGCAGTTCCATTTATCGATACTTTATTTGCGATGATACGTCGTGTGAAGAAAGGGCAACATATTATGCAAGCAGATAAGTCACATTTACATCATAAATTGTTGGCTTTGGGTTATTCACATAGACAAACGGTGTTATTGATTTATTCAATTGCCATTTTATTCAGTCTATCAAGTATCATTTTGTACTTATCACAACCATTAGGTGTTGTCTTGATGTTTATCTTGATTTTAATTACGATTGAGATGATTGTTGAATTTACCGGATTAATTGATGATAATTATCGACCTTTATTAAAGTTAATTGCCAAGAAGAACCATCACCATGAACATAAATAAAAAATAAGCTATTCAGCCTGATATATAATATTGTTTCAGGCTGAGTAGCTTTTTAATTTGTAGAAATATCGAAAGGTAACTTTTTCGTTTTTTCAGTAGTTAATGTGTAATTGCCAGCAGTATGTTGATTTAAAAATGCGATGAAAGCATCATAGTCGTCTGCGATTACATCTATATGATAACGGACTTTATCAAGGTAAGTAGTATCGCGAAGCATATAGGATGTTGATGCTAACTCATATTCGAATTTACCAGTTAAATCGTAAGCAACTGTTACAATAACGGGAATGGCATCGCGTAATTCTACACGTCCTACCGCAAAAATAACATCACGCACGGCACCACTATATGCACGTATCAAACCGCCACCACCAAGTTTAATGCCTCCAAAATAGCGCGTCACAACTACACAAACATTATGAACATCGAGTTTTTTCAAAATATCCAACATCGGCACACCAGCTGTACCAGTAGGCTCTCCATCATCATTTGCTTTTTGAATATTCATGTGTGCTCCCACTGTATAGGCAGAACAATGATGTGTTGCATCTTTATGACGCTGCTTGATATCGGCAATAAATTGTTTAGCCTCATCTTCACTATGTACTGGTTTAATATGGGCGATAAATCTAGATTTGTGTATGACATTTTCAATAATATGTTCTTTTTTTATTGTAATAATGGGTTCGCTCATTAAAATTGATTCCCCCTATAGCGTATCGATTAATTTAACTATACAGCATGATATCAAAACAATAAAGCACTGTTTTAATCTGCTTAAAAATTTATCTTGTGTGTCATATGTCATGTGTGACGAATGATGATATTGCAAATTGTGATTTATTTTTTAAGAAGAGCAGGGAGCGGGACAGAATTCATTATGAATTCGTAGGCCCGCCCCGGCAAGGTTGACTAGGATTGAAAAAAGCTGGTATACGCGTATTTTCAATCCAGTCAACTACTGCCAATATAGAGCTCAGAACCTAAAATTTAATTATGTGCCAGACTCGTTGTTAAAGAGGGGATAGTTGTTTGCTTTTAAGTTAAATTATTTTATAATGAGAATTAAGTATAATTGAGGAGGACTACTATGAAGATTGCTGTAATGACTGATTCTACAAGCTATCTCTCACAAGAGTTACTAGATAAATACCAAATTCCAGTTGCACCTCTTAGTGTCATCTTTGACGACGGAGAAACATTTGTTGAATCAAATGATGTTGACATGGAACAGTTTTACCATAAAATGCTATCATCGAAAACACCACCAACTACAAGTCAACCTGCTATTGGAGAGTGGATTCAACGCTATGAAGCACTGCGAGATCAAGGTTACACAGATATCATTGTTATATGTTTATCAAGCGGTATCAGCGGTAGCTACCAATCTGCAACACAAGCTGGAGAAATGGTCGAAGGCGTTAATGTGCATTCATTTGATAGCAAATTAGCTGCAATGATGGAAGGATCATATGTGTTACATGCAATAAACTTAGTGGACAAAGGTTTTTCACCTGACGACATTATTCAAGAATTAAGCGCAATTCGTGAACATACAACTGCGTATTTATTTGTAGATGATTTGAAAAACCTACAAAAAAGTGGCCGTATTACCGGTGCACAAGCTTGGGTTGGTACGATGTTGAAGATGAAACCTGTATTACGCTTTGAAGATGGGAAAATAGTACCGGAAGAAAAAGTGCGTACTAAGAAAAGAGCTTATAAGTCATTAGAAGAGAATATTATGCGCATTGCTAGTGAGCTTGATGAAGTGACGATATTTGTGATAAATGGAGATAAAATTGAAGAAGGTAAGGCATTTTACCGAGAATTGAAAGAAAAGTATCCGGAATCCTATAATATTCATTATTCCGAATTTGGACCAGTTGTTGCTACACATCTTGGTTCAGGCGGGTTAGGATTAGGGTGTTTTGGCAAAAAGATTTCTATAGAATAATGCATTTCGAGGGAGGCATGAATCAACAATGATTCATGTCTTTTTTTATACATTAAAAAGAGGTGACTAGAATCATACGCTATGGTCAATTAATACCTGCATCTGATGTTCAAAATAATGAGCCAGTAGCATCGAAACAAAAAGGAATTTACACCGATAACAAAGGAATAGTATGTCTGCAATGTGGCAATAGAGATATGCTACATTTTCATAAATATATAAGTAATCATCAGGAAGAGATTGTTTATTGCCGTAACTGTCTTCAATTGGGAAGAGTAGATAATATGACTGATTATGTATTAATAGAATCGAAGAGAAATAAGACTACCGCTTCGTACACATTGCCATTTAATTTGTCTGATCAACAATGTTATGCCAGTAACAAAATGATTTATGCTATACAGAACCACCAAAAATTATTACTCTATGCAGTAACGGGTGCTGGTAAGACGGAAATGATGTTTCCTGGTATTCAGTATGCCAGACACAAGGGGTACAATGTTGCTATTGTATCTCCAAGAGTAGATGTTGTTTTAGAAATTAGTCAGCGTATCCTGGATGCTTTTCAAGGTGAACAGATTGATGTATTGCATCAGCAATCGAGACAACAATTTAACGGTCATTTTGTCATTGCAACGATTCATCAGTTGTATCGTTTTAAAAATCATTTTGACCTTATTTTTGTTGACGAAGTAGATGCTTTTCCATTAGCTATGGAATCATCATTATTTATTGCAATTCAGATGGCAGCCTGTAGACAAGCTTCAATTATTTATATGACTGCGACGCCACCTAAAGCGTTATTAGCGCAATTTAATCATGAACAAATCATATATTTACCAGCTAGATTTCATCGACATCCACTTCCTGTACCACGCTTTAAATATTTTAAGTTGAAGTGCAATCGACAACAACAAACTTTAGTGCGCATTTTGCAAAATCAACTAAATAAACGACGAATAACTTTAGTGTTTTTTCATCATATAGAAACGATGTTAGCTGCCTATCATCGATATCAAGCTGTTTTGTTGTCACTCACCTACGTATATAGTGAAGATGTCTTACGTTTTGAAAAGGTTGAAGCGCTCAGACAAGGACACTACGAAATTGTTTTTACGACAACAATTTTAGAAAGAGGCTTCACAATGGCACATTTAGATGTCATTGTTATTGATGCACAAACATTTAGCAAGGCAGCATTGATACAGATTGCTGGTCGAGTTGGGAGAAAAGCACATGCACCTGATGGCATGGTATTGTATTTACATCAAGGTGTAAGTTTAAGCATGATTGCTGCTAGACGTGAGGTGCAATCTATGAATCGTTTGGCAAGAGAAAAAGGGTGGTTAGATGAGAAGATGCCTCCAATGTCTTCAACCCATCCATGAACCATTAACGGCTATAAATATATACAAGCCGCCTAAACTTATATGTTCACAATGTGAAAGTTTGTGGCAAGCTTGTCGTATTAAAGACAAAAAACAACGTTGTTCGAGATGTCTAAATCAATGTGGTCATTCAACGCAACAGTGTTTAGACTGTCAGTTTTTAGCAAATCGATTTCAATTAATGACGCAGCTATATTGTGATTATCAGTACACAGGAATTATCAAAGCGCTCATCCATCAATACAAATTTATGAAAGATCACTATTTAGCGCAAGTGTTGGCATATCAACTGAAGCTACCTCAAATTAAATATGACTACGTTGTGCCAATTCCGTCCCCGAAAGTAAGAGATGATGCAAGAACCTTTAACCCTGTAACTACAGTGTTAGCTTATAAAGGTATTCAATATATTAATCTTTTAGCTACGGATTTGCGTCCTAAGCAATCGAAATTATCAAAAATAGAGCGTGCTGAAGCATCTAATCCATTTTATATTTCTTTAGATATCGACTTGACAAATAAAGAAATATTACTCGTAGATGATATTTATACTACTGGATTAACCATACATCATGCGGGGTGTAAATTGTTAGAAAATAAAGTCAGAAAATTCAGTGTGTATACGTTTGCACGGTAGTCCGAACGTGGTATGATATAAGTAAGAATTACCAATAGAGGTTAAAGGAGAGATTACTATGATTAGATTTGAAATTCATGGAGATAACCTCACTATTACAGATGCAATCCGCAACTATATTGAGGACAAAATTGGTAAATTAGAACGCTATTTTAATAACGTTCCAAATGCAGTAGCACATGTTAAAGTTAAAACGTATGCTAATTCTGCAACTAAAATTGAAGTAACAATTCCACTCAAAAATGTCACACTTAGAGCGGAGGAACGACACGATGATTTGTATGCAGCTATTGACTTAGTTAATGACAAATTAGAGCGTCAAGTACGTAAATATAAAACACGTGTCAACAGAAAAAATCGAGATCATGGGGATCAAGAAGTATTCGTGGCAGAAGTAGCTGAAGCTACTCCAGAACCATCTGAATTAGAAGTCGAAACAAATGATAGCGACATTGAAATTATTCGTTCTAAACACTTCAGCTTAAAACCTATGGATTCTGAAGAAGCTGTATTACAAATGAATTTGCTAGGACATGATTTCTTTGTGTTTGCTGATAGAGAAACAGAAGGAACAAGTATTGTATACCGACGCAAAGACGGTAAATATGGTTTAATCGAAACAACAGAATAAAAATTTTGAGTCATTGTGCTTATAGCCATAATGTCTTGAGTGATTTTCTAGAGAATGGGACAGAAATATCATTTGCAAAAAATAATTTCATTGTCCCTCACTGGCAAGGCTGACTAAGATTGAAAGAAGCTTGATACAAGCATATTTTCAATACAGTTAGCCACTGCCAATATTTTAAAATATATTTGGATAATGAAAAGAGTAGCTGAACAAGCTACTCTTTTTTTATTAAATATTTTTTAAAAGATAATTGTTAAGAAACATATTTTTTTAAAAAAACTTAACAAGATACACAAATATTTCACTTTTGATGAAAATAACCACTTGATTTTAATTTGTTATTAGATTAATAATATAAGTGTAATTATTAAATATTAATTTTAATAATTAAAACAATATCAAAGGAGTGTGATTTTATGTCAAAAATGTTAGTTCTTTTTTCTACATGTATTCTTTTAATGTCGATGTCGTTAATTTTTATGCCTGTTAGTCATGCGCAAGGTTTATCCTCTAAGCAAGCAACGTTGTATCAGCAGAATCCAAAAGATACTAATACCCAAGCTTCAGGAAAACTGAATAATTCGAAAGAAACAAAAGCAAATGATACAGCAACCTTATTTGCAAACTCTAAAGTCAATCAATATATTATCGACAATCACCTTGAGCATTCGCCAGTAGTAAAAGATCCACGTATGGATACACTTCCTAAATTAGAATATAAAAACGGCACTTACATGGGTGTTGTTATTCACGAAGTGGGCGAAGACAATCGTCCTTTACAAGTATGGGTAGATCGCATGTATGAAACTTATACTAGAGCATTTGTACACGCATTCGTTGATAATAACGAAATACATCTTACTGCACCTGCAGAATATTATGTGTGGGGAGCTGGTCCTAAAGCTAATCCATACTTTTATCAAATCGAATTAGTAAGAATGTATAATTTTGAAGACTTTGCAAAATCAGTTAATAATCAAGCTTGGCTTGCAGCCTATATGTTAAAGCAAAATGGAATTACGCCAACACTTGCTGATGATAACGCTGGTAAAGGTTCTGTCATTAGCCACAATGCAGTAGGTAAATATTGGGGCGGTACAGATCACGTAGATCCAATCGAATACTATGGAAGATGGGGATACGATATGCATCAAATGTTTGATTTAATTAAATACTACTATGATAATATGGCGTAAATTAAAAATGCTTTAATACATGTAGTAGCAAGACTAGGAATCTGTTATTTAGATTCCTAGTCTTGTTCGCGTGTTTTTTACAAACTTTAATAATCCCATTATCAACATTGAGGTTCATGATTAAGAATTTGTACATACTTTAGTTTTTAAGAAGCAAATGTTTAATCAATGGACACATATCTTAGGTTATGCTAATGTAATTTGACGATTCTAAAATTGTATTATTTCATCTTCAGTTTCTCAAAGTACGTTTTTAAAATACGCTTTTATTAATATATTCGAAAATTATTTATTTATGACGAGAAAAAGTTGTTTCTATCGTGTTAAAATAAATATGTTGTCGATTTGCAGGGCAATCAATAGCCCAAATGGAATCACGCATCAACTTAGTAGTAGCACGCATGAGTTTTTCGGTGAAAGAAATGATTAGAGAAGACATTGAGAGACGCGTAGTATGAGTAATATAAGTATAAATTTAATGGTATAAATGATAAGATAAATTGTTGTAGGCCAAACAGTTTTAGCTAAAGGAGCGAACAAAATGGGATTTTTATCAAAAATTGTTGACGGCAATAAAAAAGAAATAAAACGATTAGAAAAACTAGCTGATAAAGTACTTGCATTAGAGGAAAATATCGCTATTTTAACGGATGAAGAGATTCGTAATAAGACAAAAAAATATCAAGAAGAACTTAAAGAGATAGATGATGTTAAGAAACAAAATGATTATCTAGATAAAATATTACCTGAAGCATATGCATTAGTACGTGAAGGATCTAAACGTGTGTTCAACATGATTCCATTCAAAGTACAAGTGATGGGTGGTATCGCTATTCACAAAGGCGATATCGCAGAGATGAGAACAGGTGAAGGTAAAACATTAACAGCTACAATGCCAACATACCTCAATGCCCTTGCTGGCCGAGGTGTTCATGTTATTACAGTCAATGAGTATTTATCAAGTGTACAAAGCGAAGAAATGGCCCAATTATACAATTTCCTTGGGTTGTCTGTAGGCTTGAATTTAAATAGTAAAACAACAGCAGAAAAAAGAGAAGCATATTTACAAGACATCACATATAGTACAAATAATGAATTAGGATTCGATTATTTGCGTGATAATATGGTGAATTATGCCGAAGAACGTGTTATGCGTCCACTGCATTTTGCTATTATTGATGAAGTCGACTCTATTTTAATCGACGAAGCGCGTACACCATTAATTATTTCTGGGGAAGCTGAGAAATCAACATCACTTTATACGCAAGCCAATGTTTTTGCTAAAATGTTAAAAGCCGAAGACGATTATAAATATGATGAAAAGACAAAAGCTGTACATTTAACAGAACAAGGTGCAGATAAAGCGGAACGCATGTTCAAAATTGAAAACCTATATGATGTCCAAAATGTTGATGTCATCAGTCATATTAATACTGCCTTAAGAGCACATGTTTCATTGCAACGCGATAAAGACTATATGGTGGTTGATGGGGAAGTGCTCATTGTTGACCAATTTACAGGACGTACGATGCCAGGACGTCGTTTTTCTGAAGGATTACACCAAGCGATAGAAGCTAAAGAAGGCGTTCAAATTCAAAATGAATCTAAGACAATGGCTTCCATTACTTTCCAAAACTATTTTAGAATGTACAATAAATTAGCAGGCATGACTGGTACAGCAAAAACTGAAGAAGAAGAATTCCGTAATATTTATAATATGACGGTTACGCAAATTCCTACGAACAAACCGGTACAACGTACAGATAAAGCAGATTTAATTTATATTAGTCAAAAAGGTAAATTTGATGCTGTTATTGAAGATGTAGTAGAGAAACATAAAAAAGGTCAGCCTGTACTGTTAGGTACAGTTGCTGTAGAAACCAGTGAGTATATCTCAGCCTTGTTGAAAAAACGCGGTGTGAGACATGATGTTTTAAATGCAAAGAATCACGAGCGCGAAGCAGATATTGTTGCTAAAGCTGGACAAAAAGGTGCTGTAACAATTGCGACAAACATGGCCGGACGTGGTACCGACATTAAACTTGGTGAAGGTGTCGAAGAATTAGGCGGCTTAGCTGTTATAGGTACGGAACGTCATGAATCACGTCGTATTGATGACCAATTACGTGGCCGTTCTGGTCGACAAGGTGATAGAGGTGATAGCCGCTTCTATTTATCACTGCAAGATGAGTTGATGATTCGTTTTGGTTCTGAGCGCTTACAAAAAATGATGGGGCGTTTAGGCATGGATGATTCAACACCGATTGAATCAAGAATGGTCTCTCGGGCAGTAGAATCTGCGCAAAAACGTGTTGAAGGTAATAACTTTGATGCCCGTAAACGTATTCTTGAGTATGATGAAGTATTGCGTAAACAGCGTGAAATTATCTATAATGAACGTAATAATATTATTGATAGTGATAATAGTTCAGAGCTTGTTACTGCCATGTTGAAATCAACTTTACAACGCGCAGTTAATTATTACATTAATGAAGAAGATGAAGCATTAGATTATAATCCATTCATCAATTATGTTAACGATGTCTTTTTACAAGAAGGTAGCTTAACAGTTGAAGAAATAAAAGGTAAAGATTCCGAAGATATTTATAATATTGTCTGGGGTAAAATCGAACAAGCATATGATGCTCAAAAAGAAACTATTGGCACACAGATGCCAGAATTTGAGCGTATGATTTTGCTCCGATCTATTGATACACACTGGACAGATCACATTGATACTATGGATCAATTGCGTCAAGGAATCCATTTGCGCTCATATGCACAACAAAATCCATTGCGTGATTATCAAAATGAAGGTCATGAATTGTTTGATATTATGATGCAAAATATTGAAGAAGACACTTCAAAATTCATTTTGAAATCTGTTGTGCAAGTAGAAGAAAATATTGAGCGAGAAAAAACAACTGACTTTGGTAAAGCGCAACATGTTTCTGCCGAAGATGGTAAAGAAAAAGTGAAACCACAACCTATCGTAAAAGGTGAGCAAGTAGGTAGAAATGATCCATGTCCATGTGGTAGTGGCAAAAAATATAAAAACTGTCATGGTAAATAATGTGCTTGACGGTAATTGAATTAAATTCTCAATACTTAAACGAAGCGTGACCATAAATGTTATGCTTAATCCGTTTTGAGCCTTTTTGGAGTAGGATATTGAAGTTACACAAAGACTTCTATCCTGCTCTTTTTATGGATTAGATTAATCATCAATCATAATACAATCGTGACAAAATATAATCATATATGTATCATAAAGAAGACAGAAGATATCATCGTTATAGGAGAGATAAGCATGGAACTTTCAGAAATCAAACGTCGTATAGAGGCGTATCAAGATAGTTTAACTCAAATTAGGGGGTCTCTTTGACTTAGAAAATAAAGAGACAAATATTCAAGAATATGAAGAAATGATGACCGAGCCTAATTTTTGGGACGATCAAAATAAAGCGCAAGATATTATTGATAAAAATAACGCTTTGAAAGCAATAACTATGGGCTATCATGACTTAGACAATGAAGTTGAGGACATGTTTGCCACGACCGAGTTATTACAAGAAGAGTATGATGAGGATATGAAGGCTGAGTTGGAAATGGATGTCTTGGCCTTTAACGATAAATTAGATCAATTTGAATTACAGCTGTTATTAGATGGTCCACATGATGCTAATAATGCGATACTAGAATTACATCCAGGCGCTGGAGGTACAGAATCTCAAGATTGGGCGAGTATGTTACTCCGTATGTACCAGCGTTATTGTGAACAAAATGGATTTAAAGTTGAAACGGTAGATTATTTACCTGGTGATGAAGCAGGTATTAAAAGTGTGACGTTACTTGTCAAAGGACATAATGCGTATGGTTATTTAAAAGCTGAAAAAGGTGTTCATCGCTTGGTTCGTATTTCACCGTTTGATGCATCAGGACGTCGTCATACATCTTTCGCGTCATGTGATGTGATACCTGATTTTAATAATAATGAGATAGAAATTGAAATTAACCCTGATGATATTACGGTTGATACTTTTAGAGCATCGGGCGCTGGTGGACAACATATTAATAAAACTGAATCAGCTATTCGAATTACCCATCATCCGACTGGCATAGTTGTCAACAACCAAAATGAACGATCACAAATTAAAAATCGTGAAGCCGCAATGAAAATGTTAAAATCCAAACTATATCAGTTGAAGTTAGAAGAACAAGCGCAGGAAATGGCGGAAATCCGTGGTGAACAAAAAGAAATAGGTTGGGGCAGTCAAATACGCTCTTATGTATTTCATCCATATTCAATGGTTAAAGATCATCGGACGAATGAAGAAACTGGGAAAGTAGATGCCGTGATGGATGGAGATATTGGGCCATTTATAGAAGCTTACTTAAGACAGCAAATGGATCAGTCATACTCGTCATAATGATTATTAGAACACGCATGGGACATCATTATGTTCTAGGCTATAAACGATATATTGTCACTAGTTGACTGGATTGAAAATACGCTGATACCAAG
>NZ_KV840197.1:241553-277797 GCF_001839145.1 Staphylococcus sp. HMSC62D11
ACCAAGTTTATTTCAATCCTAGTCAACCTTGCCAGAGCGGGACAGAATTCATTATGAATTCTGTCCCGCTCTCGTTTTAAATATAGGTAACGCAACATTATATTAAGATAGCGTAATGCTTTTTATTAGACACCTTGTATAGAAATAGTAAGGTTGGAACTTATTGTAAAAAATTTATTGCTTTTAGAATTGCTAAAACTCTAAGATTTGATTGTTTGTTTACGCATTACTAAACAAAATGGATGTAAAATGCAGTTATTTATATTACTTAACCCTAGTAAATGCATCAAAATATAGGGAAAATATAAACTTTATGTTACATAGTGATAACAATAGCCAATTCGCAACGACTTTATGCTAGTCTAAGATTAAATCAGACTACAAATGAAAAGGAATGACATCATGAAGAAAACAATAACAGCAACAGTTTCATCAGTAGCCGCATTTTTAGCTGTAAATGGTATTGCGGATGCTTCTCCGGCTAAACCAGTTAAAGCGCAAACAACGATTAATAATTTAGATACATCACATACAGAAGCTGTAACAGCAAATAATTATTCTGAAAATGATATCGTGGTAGTGAAATCAGGCGATTCATTAAATTCAATTGCTTCTGCTCATCATATTACAGTGACAGATATTTATAACTTTAACCCAGGAGTTACTGAATTAATTCATCCGGGGGACTTAATCGCAGTTTCTAGCAAAGGTGCTGCATTACTTGGTACTAATATTAATGGTGCAACTTATACCGAAGTATCTTCGTCAAATCAACCACAAGATATTGCGCATTTAGTTACATCGACAACATCATATGATAAACAACATGATTTAACTTTTGATGAGTTAACACATGCAAATGCAACAACAAGCTCACAATCACATGTGACTTCTGGCACTGCAGGATCTCAAAGCTATCATAATAATACGCAAGCATCATCATACAACGGCCAACAAACATCAGCGCCAGCACATCATAATGCAGTAACACATCATCGCTACCATTATGGTTCATCACCAGCGCCTAACAAATATAAATCTGTAGCTAATCAAGGCAACCTATATGCATATGGCAACTGCACATACTATGTCTTTAATCGTCGTAGTGAATTAGGACGTTCAATTGGCAGTACTTGGGGCAATGCAAATAACTGGGCTTATTCAGCAAAAAGAGCTGGATTTACCGTTAATAATACTCCAGCAGTAGGTGCGATTTTCCAAACAGGTGCAGGCTATTATGGACACGTTGGCGTAGTTGAACGTGTGAACAGCAATGGTTCTATTTATGTATCTGAAATGAATTATAATGGACATTTCAATAATGTCACACATCGTTCAATTTATAATGTGAGCAGTTATAAATATATTCATTAATAACAACAGCTTAATTAAGGTGAGGCTTTGAATGCAAATGCATTGAGGAAGTCTCACCTTTATTTATTTTTTATGATAGAGTTACTTTCTTTAACATAGTTGCTTGGTATAATAAAGCTAAGTATCATCAGCGATAAAATAATAGAAAGGATGACTAGTATGGCAATTCACCAGTATTTTAAAAGATTATCAGACTTAGAAAAGTTAATAAGATTGCCTGGTAAATTTAAATATTTTGAACATAATGTTGCTGCGCATTCTTTTAAAGTCACTAAAATAGCACAATATTTAGCAACCGTTGAGGCACATCATGGTAACGAAGTTGATTGGAAAAGTTTGTATGAAAAGGCACTTAATCATGATTTTGCTGAAGTGTTTACTGGTGATATAAAAACGCCAGTGAAGTATGCAAGTAGAGAACTTAAAATGTTATTTTCCCAAGTAGAAGAAGAAATGGTAAATACATTTGTCAATGAAGAGATTCCTGAACCTTATCAAGATATTTATCGCCAGAGATTACAAGAGGGAAAAGATGATTCTTTAGAAGGGCAAATACTAGCAGTAGCTGATAAAATAGACTTACTATATGAAACGTTTGGAGAAATTCAAAAACGTAATCCTGAACCCTTATTTTTCGAAATATATGAAAATAGCCTAGAAACAATAATTCAATTTGATCATTTAGTTTCGGTGCAAGACTTTATTGAGAATGTAATTCCAGAAATGTTAACCGAAAACTTTATTCCTAGAACAGAATTACGCGAGACAACGATGTCAATCTTAAAACAAAGAAATGGGTGAACATCATGATTTGGTATGTCTGTGCTGCGTTATTTCCATGTTTATTAGTCGTCTTGTTTAGTGTTGTAACAAGAAATAAATGGATTGGAACGCTGGTCGCATTGATTTTAATTGCAACGTCCATATATAAAGGTTTTTTTCACAATGAATGGATCATATTTTTAGATGTCGTTTCATTATTAGCTGGTTATGTTATCATTGATAATCTTAAATTACATCAATCACATGATAATGACTAACGAACGTCGAATATGATGTTTAAAATTAAAAATATGATAAACGCTAGCAGTTCAAACTGACCATGAAGAAGGACAAACATAGTAGCAACACTGTGTTTGTTTTTTGTTTAAAAGAATAAAAGATTTAACGGGATGTTTAGCGAACAAACGTTTGTATTTTTGTTGAATTATCTGTTAGAATAGAAAATAAATCGAGCAAAGTATATGATGAGACAAACGATAGGAGGCGTATCTTAATATGGTTGAGCACGTACCATTTAAACTAAAATCTGAATTTGAGCCACAAGGTGACCAACCTCAAGCAATTCAAAAGATTGTTAAGGGCATTAATGAAGGTAAGCGACATCAAACATTATTGGGAGCAACTGGTACAGGTAAGACATTTACAATGAGCAATGTAATTAAAGAGGTTGGCAAACCTACTTTGATTATCGCCCATAACAAAACCTTGGCAGGTCAACTCTATAGTGAATTCAAAGAGTTTTTCCCAGAAAATAGAGTCGAATATTTTGTTAGTTATTATGATTACTATCAACCAGAAGCTTATGTGCCTTCCACAGATACATTTATCGAAAAGGATGCTTCAATTAATGATGAAATCGACCAGTTACGCCATTCAGCTACAAGTGCTTTATTTGAACGCGATGATGTTATTATTATCGCAAGTGTGAGTTGCATTTACGGTTTAGGTAATCCTGAAGAATACAAGGATTTAGTTGTTAGTGTGCGTGTCGGTATGGAAATGGAGCGGACAGAACTTTTAAGAAAATTAGTCGATGTTCAGTATTCTAGAAATGATATAGATTTTCAACGCGGAACTTTTAGAGTGCGTGGCGATGTCGTAGAAATTTTCCCAGCTTCAAGAGAAGAAATGTGCATCAGGGTGGAATTTTTTGGCGATGAAATTGATCGTATTAGAGAAGTAAATTATTTAACGGGTGAAGTGTTGAGAGAAAGAGAACACTTCGCTATTTTCCCAGCCTCTCACTTCGTCACTCGAGATGAGAAGATGCAATTAGCGATTCAACGAATTGAAAAGGAACTTGAAGAACGACTTAAGGAATTACGAGCTGAAAATAAATTATTAGAAGCACAACGTTTAGAGCAACGGACAAATTATGATTTGGAAATGATGCGAGAAATGGGTTTTTGTTCGGGGATTGAAAACTATTCAGTACACCTAACATTAAGACCTTTGGGATCAACTCCTTATACATTATTAGATTATTTTGGTGATGATTGGCTAGTTATGATAGATGAGTCACACGTAACTTTACCGCAAATAAGAGGCATGTATAACGGTGATAGAGCACGTAAACAAGTGCTTGTGGATCATGGATTTAGATTGCCGAGTGCACTAGATAACCGACCGTTAATGTTTGAAGAGTTTGAGGATAAGACAAAGCAACTCGTATATGTATCAGCTACACCGGGACCTTATGAACTAGAACATACGGATGAAATGGTAGAACAAATTATTCGACCTACAGGCCTATTAGATCCTAAAATTGACGTCAGACCAACCGAAAATCAAATTGATGATTTATTAGGCGAAATACAAGAACGTGTTGAACGTAATGAACGCGTATTAGTGACAACATTAACGAAAAAAATGAGTGAAGATCTAACAACGTACATGAAAGAAGCGGGAATTAAAGTAAATTATCTTCATTCGGAAATTAAAACATTAGAACGTATTGAAATCATTAGGGATTTACGTATGGGTACGTATGATGTCATTGTTGGCATTAACTTATTACGAGAGGGTATTGATATACCAGAAGTATCGTTAGTCGTCATTTTAGATGCGGATAAAGAAGGTTTCCTACGTTCAAATCGGTCATTAATTCAAACGATTGGACGTGCGGCGCGTAATGATCGAGGTGAAGTCATCATGTATGCAGATAAGATGACCGATTCTATGAAGTACGCCATAGACGAAACTCAACGTCGTCGTGAAATACAAACCGCACACAATGAAAAATATGGTATTACACCGCAAACGATTCATAAACGGATACACGATGTTATCAGTGCTACTGTTGAGAATGATGAAACAAATGCACAAGAGCAAACTACAGTTCCTAAGAAAATGACGAAAAAAGAACGACAAAAAACAATTGAAAATATCGAAAAAGAAATGAAAAAAGCAGCAAAAGAATTGGACTTCGAGAAAGCAACAGAGTTAAGAGATATGTTGTTTGAACTAAAATCAGAAGGGTGACAGTTACATGAAAGGACCAAGTATAGTAGTTAAAGGGGCGCGTGCGCATAATTTAAAGGATATCGATATTGAGCTGCCTAAAAATAAATTAATCGTTATGACTGGATTGTCGGGATCTGGAAAATCTTCATTAGCCTTCGATACCATTTATGCTGAAGGGCAACGTCGCTATGTTGAGTCATTAAGTGCATATGCTCGGCAATTTTTAGGACAGATGGATAAGCCTGATGTTGATACGATTGAAGGCTTATCTCCTGCAATATCTATCGATCAAAAGACGACAAGTAAAAATCCACGTTCCACAGTGGCTACAGTAACGGAAATATATGATTATATTCGTTTACTCTATGCTAGGGTAGGTAAAGCCTATTGTCCCAATCATGGTATAGAGATTGAGTCCCAAACTGTTCAGCAAATGGTTGATCGTATATTAGAACTTGAAGAACGTACTAAAATTCAAATTTTGGCACCTGTGATTTCTCATAGAAAAGGGAGCCATGAAAAGTTAATAGAAAGCATTGGTAAGAAAGGATATGTACGCTTAAGAGTGGATGGTGATATCGTCGATGTTAATGAAGTCCCACCACTAGATAAGAATAAAAATCATACGCTTGAAGTGGTTGTCGATCGTTTAGTTGTGAAGCCAGGTATTGAAACACGATTAGCTGATTCAATTGAAACGGGTTTAGAATTAGCAGAAGGAAACATTACAGTCAATGTTATTGATGGTGAAGATCTTAAATTTTCTGAGAATCATGCATGTCCTATTTGTGGCTTTTCAATCGGTGAATTGGAACCAAGAATGTTTAGTTTCAATAGTCCATTTGGTGCTTGTCCTACATGTGACGGTCTAGGTCAAAGGTTGACGGTTGACTTAGATTTAGTTATTCCAGATAAGAATAAGACGTTAAATGAAGGAGCCATTGAACCATGGGAACCTACGAGTTCAGATTTTTACCCAACATTACTTGCCCGAGTATGTGAGGTATACAAAATCAATATGGATAAACCATTTAAAAAGTTAACGGATAGACAGCAAAATATTTTATTAAATGGTTCTGGAGACAAAGAAATTGAGTTTTCTTTTTCTAGTAGAAATGGTGGTACACGTCATAGAAAAATGACTTTTGAGGGTGTCTTACCTAATATTAGTCGACGTTTTCATGAATCACCTTCTGAATATACACGTGAAATGATGAGTAAATATATGACTGAATTGCCATGTGAAACATGCCATGGTAAACGACTAAGTCAAGAAGCGCTATCTGTTTATGTGGGTCAATACAATATCGGTGAAGTTGTCGAATATTCGATTGGTAAAGCTTTAGATTACTTTAAGAATTTAGTGCTGTCTGAACAAGATAGAGCAATTGCTAATCAAATTTTAAAAGAAATTATTGCACGATTATCATTTTTAAATAATGTTGGTCTAGAATATTTAACATTAAATCGAGCATCAGGTTCTCTGTCAGGTGGAGAAGCACAGCGTATTCGTTTAGCAACGCAAATAGGTTCACGATTAACAGGTGTATTGTATGTTCTTGATGAACCATCTATTGGTTTACATCAGCGCGACAATGATCGTTTAATTCATACATTGAAAGAAATGAGAGACCTTGGCAATACACTTATTGTTGTCGAACATGATGACGACACGATGCGCGCTGCGGATTATCTTGTTGATGTTGGTCCTGGTGCAGGAAATCATGGCGGAGAAATTGTTTCGAGTGGTACCCCAGACAAGGTTATGAAAGATAAGAAATCGCTCACTGGTCAATACTTAAGTGGTCAAAAACGCATTGACGTACCTGAACATCGAAGAGCGATTACTGAACGTAAATTAAGTATTAAAGGTGCTAGAAGCAACAATTTGAAAAATGTGGATGTAGACATTCCATTGTCAGTAATGAATGTTGTCACTGGTGTTTCGGGTTCCGGAAAAAGTTCATTAGTGAATGAAGTATTATACAAAGCGCTAGCTCAAGCGATAAACAATTCAAAAGTTAAGCCAGGTGACTATGACAAGATTATCGGTATGGAACAGTTAGATAAAATTATCGATATTGATCAATCGCCAATTGGTCGTACACCACGATCAAATCCTGCGACTTATACGGGTGTATTTGATGATATACGCAATGTCTTTGCACAAACGAATGAAGCTAAAATAAGAGGTTATCAAAAAGGACGCTTTAGCTTTAACGTTAAAGGCGGTCGTTGCGAAGCATGTAAAGGTGACGGCATTATCAAAATTGAAATGCATTTCTTACCGGATGTATACGTACCTTGTGAAGTCTGTGATGGACAACGCTACAATCGAGAAACGCTCGAAGTGACGTATAAAGGGAAGAATATTGCGCAAGTATTAGACATGACTGTTGAAGAAGCGACACATTTCTTTGAAAATATACCTAAAATTCATCGAAAATTGCAGACACTGGTTGATGTAGGTTTAGGTTATATTACACTTGGACAACAAGCTACAACGTTATCTGGTGGTGAAGCACAGCGTGTTAAACTTGCTTCAGAACTGCATAAACGATCAACGGGACGTTCGATTTATATATTAGATGAACCAACAACAGGATTGCATGTTGATGATATTCGACGTTTGCTTAAAGTTTTGAATCGATTAGTAGAAAACGGTGATACGGTAGTCATCATTGAACACAATTTAGATGTAATCAAGACAGCAGACCATATTATTGATTTAGGGCCTGAAGGTGGCGATGGTGGCGGTACAATTGTTGCCACTGGAACACCAGAGGAAATTTCAAATGTTGATGCATCCTATACAGGACAATATTTGAAAAATGTCTTAGCACGTGATAAAGCAGAATAACAATTGAACTAGTTTGATATGTATTTTGACTATAGGCTGAAGGTAGGCTTAAGAAAGACGTCAATAGTACAACGTATTGTATAGAAGCCAGTAAATGAGTTTTCTCATGAATTCATTTACTGGTTATTTTTCTAACAATCATCTCCAGACATGTATTATATCCGATTAAAAGCTTCAGTTAAGTGTGACTTTGATTGATGTTATTTATTTTTGTTGCTGTGAAATATATCAGTGTAACGACAATAATATGATATTACGGTATCGTATTATAAATATTCCATTTTGAATGAACTTTTATATAACTTGGTGTGATATTTTTGATATGATAAGAAGTGAACAATTTCAAGTTACGTTTTGAGGTGAACCCATGCTTACAACAAAAAAGTTAGTTGAGCTATTAAAGTTAGAATTGCTTGTTGGGGAAAAAGGACTAAATAAACAAATTAAGAATACGGATATTTCACGACCTGGGCTTGAGATGGCAGGTTATTTTTCGCACTATGCATCAGACCGAATTCAGTTATTAGGTACGACAGAATTATCATTTTATAATTTACTTCCAGATGACGAAAGACAAGGTCGTATGCGAAAATTATGTCGACCTGATACGCCTGCTATTATAGTGACAAGAGGTTTAGAGCCGCCTAAAGAATTGATTGAAGCTGCCACTGAAATGAATACACCATTAATTGTCTCTAGCGATGCGACTACAAGTTTAATGAGTAGACTTACAACTTTTTTAGAACATCAACTTGCGCGTTCTACATCGTTGCATGGCGTTTTAGTAGATGTTTATGGCGTAGGTGTATTGATCACCGGAGATTCAGGTATTGGGAAAAGTGAAACAGCACTTGAATTAGTCAAACGTGGACACCGTCTAGTAGCCGATGATAACGTTGAAATAAGAGAAATATCTAAAGACGAACTTATTGGTAAACCGCCAAAACTTATCGAACATTTACTTGAGATACGTGGATTAGGTGTTATCAATGTGATGACTCTATTTGGTGCAGGTTCCATTTTGACAGAAAAGCAAATCCGACTAAATATTAATTTAGAAAATTGGAATAAAGAAAAACTCTACGATAGAGTAGGCTTACATGAAGAAAAATTACGCATACTAGATACTGAAATCACAAAGAAAACAATTCCAGTTCGACCAGGACGAAACGTGGCAGTTATTATTGAAGTTGCAGCCATGAATTATCGCTTAAATATCATGGGCATTAATACTGCCGAGGAATTTAACGAACGTTTGAACGCAGAAATTAGAAAAAATGGACATAATCATGAGGAGCACTAACGTATGAATTTAATGGTAAGTTATATAAATCCAGTAGCAATTGAATTAGGCCCTTTATCGATAAAATGGTATGGGATTATTATTGCTTGTGGCATTTTGCTGGGCTATTTTGTCGCCCAAAAGAGTTTAATCAATGTAGGATTACATAAAGACACACTTGTAGATATTATTTTTTACTGTGCATTATTTGGCTTTTTAGCAGCACGAATTTATTTCGTTATTTTTCAATGGCCGTATTATGCACAGAATCCAGCTGAGATACCTAAAATTTGGCACGGTGGTATAGCGATACACGGTGGGTTACTCGGTGGGTTTATCACTGGAATAATTATATGTAAGCTAAGAAACCTCCATCCATTTCAAATTGGTGATATTGTTGCGCCAAGTATTATCTTAGCGCAAGGTATTGGTCGTTGGGGTAACTTTATGAATCATGAAGCGCATGGTGGTCCTGTATCACGTGCGTTTTTAGAACAACTACATCTTCCAGAGTTTATTATCAATAACATGTACATTGAAGGTACATATTATCATCCGACATTTTTATATGAATCCATTTGGGATGTTGCTGGTTTCGTCATACTCTTAACATTGCGTAAGTATTTACGAATTGGAGAAACATTCTTTAGTTACTTAATTTGGTATTCTATTGGTCGCTTTTTTGTTGAAGGCCTACGTACCGATAGCTTAATGTTGACAAGTCATATTCGTGTGGCACAACTTGTTTCAATCATTTTGATACTCGTCGGTTTAACTTTTATTGTCTACCGACGTTTAAAATATAAAGCCCCAGTTTATAAAGATGCAGGTCCACTTACCTGGCCAAGTCAGACGGCGAAGGTTAAGCGATGAGACGATTACAAAAACGTAGTAGTACAGGCATTAATCCATTATGGCATATGTATCGTTTTATTCGTTTTCCAAAAGTGTTGAAGCAAACCGTTATTATAGAATTTTGTCGTTTTATTCCTAGCATGCCATTGAAGCGATATGTCTATCGACGCTTTTTAAATATGTCTATCGGTCAAGCTACTGCAAT
Source organism: Staphylococcus sp. HMSC62D11 (assembly GCF_001839145.1). NCBI lineage: Bacteria > Bacillati > Bacillota > Bacilli > Caryophanales > Staphylococcaceae > Staphylococcus > Staphylococcus sp. HMSC62D11. Next base: position 251,376 of record NZ_KV840197.1, read on the forward strand.
TGCTTATAAAGTAACACCAGATTTATTTTATCCAGAACTTATAAGCATTGGTGATAACTGTGTGATTGGGTATAATACTACAATATTAACTCATGAAATTCTTGTTGATGAATATCGACAAGGTCAAGTGATAATAGGAGACCATACGATGATAGGTGCCAATGTGACGATTTTACCAGGCGTATATATTGGTAAGCATGTGATTATTGCTGCGGGTTCAATTGTATCGAAAGATATTCCAGATGGTTGTTTTGCTTGCGGTAATCCAATTCAAATACATAGGAAGTGAGGTGACCAACAGTGAATCAACAAGATGATAATGTCATACATGTGAAATTTAATAATCATTTTTATCTTAAAATGGCAGACGAAAAATTTGAAAATGAAGATTGGGAACAGGCAGCTGAATATTACAGTCGAATAATGGAACATGAGTCAGATAATATTGAAGTTATTACCAATTATACAACTGCATTAAAAGAGTTGGGACGATACAAAGAAGCAATTGCGATTAATTTTGATTTAGTTGCTAAAAATGAACATGTTCGCTCGGCATTTAACAATATTAGCAATGTTTATTTCAAATTGAAAGATCATTATAAGTGGTTTATTTTTGCCATGTCTAGTGCTGCTATGTCTAAGGACGTGGATATAAGAGCTATCTTTGAAGACGTACATCAGGTAGAATACGATGATGAAGAAAAATTTTACACGGAAGTAATGCTAGTTTCATTCCAATATGTATTTCAATATTTACTGACACAACAACGCTTTGAAGATGCTAAAAATTATATTTCTCATTTAGAACACCCACTGCGCAAACAACACATTGTTCAAAATTCTCTTGTACTATGTCATATCTATTTACGAGAATATCAGCAAGCGAAAAGAATATGTGAGCGTTTGTTAAAAGAAGATTCCTCTGACGTATACGCATTATGTCATTATACATTGGTGCTATATATTACTAATAATAAAGAAAAGTTTAATAAATATATGAAAGTAATGAAAAAGATTAGACCAATGAACGATGACGAGAGATTTAAACTTGGTATCATTCTTAGTTATTTAAAGCAATATGAAGCGTCTCAAAAGTTATTACTACCACTTTATCGTAAAAGTAAATTTCCCTCACCTCAAATGTACAATGCTTTAAGCTTTAACCATTATTACCTAGGAAATGAAATCGAAAGTGAAGCCATGTGGAAAAAGCTCCAGCATTTGGCAAAAAACGAAGTCGGTCCACCTCCATGGACGCTTGAGGATAGTAAAGAAAAATTTAATCAGAAAGTACTGCCATTATTACTTCATGATAATAATCATTATAGACTATACGGTATCTTTTTACTTAATCAATTAAATGGTAAAGAAATATTTATGACAGAAGAAATATGGGCCATTTTAGAAGAAATGACAGATTATGAAAAATTATATTTAACGTATCTGATACAAGGACTGAAACTAACAAAATTAGATTTTATCCATCGTGGCTTAGTTGAATTATATAAAAATAAACAACTGCAACAAGATATGGAACTGTCTATTAGTTGGATTGATACCGCAGAAGCACTTATTGCAAGTAAAGTGGATTATAATGAAATGGAACGCTATTTAGCTGCACATGTATATCTCTATTATCGCCACACAGCATTAAAAATGACAAAACGAGAAATCTTTGATTGGCTAGGTGTCACAAAATATAAGTTAGATTCAGCAGTAAAATACTTGTTGAGCATATAAATTTTATCGGTAATGATTATGGTTTATAATGCGCATGGTAAAGATAAACGAGGAGGCATATAAAATGACTGAAGTAAATTATGACGTTGCTATTATCGGAGCTGGACCAGCCGGTATGACAGCAGCGGTTTATGCATCACGTGCGAACTTAAGTACAGTTATGATTGAACGTGGTATGCCAGGTGGCCAAATGGCAAATACAGAAGAAGTTGAAAACTTTCCAGGCTTTGAAATGATTACAGGCCCAGATCTTTCTACTAAAATGTTTGAACATGCAAAGAAATTCGGTGCTGAATATCAATACGGGGATATTAAATCTATTGAAGATCAAGGTGACTATAAAGTCATTCATCTTGGTAATAAAGAAGTGACAGCACGTGCAGTTATTATTGCTACAGGTGCAGAATATAAAAAAATAGGCGTGCCTGGTGAACAAGAATTAGGTGGCCGTGGAGTAAGTTATTGTGCTGTATGTGATGGTGCCTTCTTTAAAAATAAAAATCTATTTGTTATTGGCGGCGGTGATTCAGCAGTTGAGGAAGGAACCTTCTTAACGAAATTTGCAGACAAAGTAACGATTGTACATCGACGAGACGAACTGCGTGCACAAAAAATCTTGCAAGATCGTGCATTTAAAAATGATAAAGTCAACTTTATTTGGAGTCACACGTTGAAATCAATTAACGATAAAGATGGAAAAGTTGGTTCAGTGACACTCGTATCAACTAAAGATGGTTCAGAACAAACATTAGATGCAGATGGTGTGTTTATCTATATAGGTATGAAACCATTAACTGCACCATTCCTTGATTTAGGTATTACTAATGAAACTGGCTATATTGTAACTAAAGACGACATGAGTACAGCGGTTCCTGGCATCTATGCTGCTGGAGATGTGCGCGATAAAGGTTTACGCCAAATTGTTACGGCAACAGGTGATGGTAGTATCGCCGCACAAAGTGCCATTGATTATATTGAAGAATTGAAAGACAAAGAAGCTTAAATTTAAGCATGTGCACAGTATGATATAAAGCCAGTACTATTTAGATTAAAATGGTACTGGCTTTTATTTACATACTTACATTTGTTTAAGCTATACGTTATGATTAAAGCATATAAAAATAAGTTGGAATAAAAAGTTATGGTGGTGATTCTGATATGACTCAATCAGAAAGGGAAATAAGTAAAAGTGAATTACTCGTTGTAACTGGTCTATCTGGGGCCGGTAAATCACTCGTTATTCAAAGCTTGGAGGATATTGGCTTTTTTTGTGTGGACAATTTGCCGCCAATATTATTGCCAAAATTTGTAGAGCTTATGGAACAAGGCAACCCTTCATTGCATAAAGTAGCCATAGCTATTGATTTACGTGGGAAAGAACTATTCACCTCACTCGTACAAGAAATTGATAACATAAAAAGTCGCAATGACGTTATTGTTGATGTTATGTTTTTAGAAGCGAGTACAGAAAAGCTTATTTCACGCTATAAAGAATCAAGACGTGCCCATCCGTTGAATGTAAAAGGAGAAGTATCGTTAATTGATGCGATTGAAGAAGAGCGCCAACTGCTTTCAAGAATACGCACAATTGCTAATTATATAGTAGACACAACAACGATGAAACCGAAAGAATTAAGAACACGTGTTAATAAGTATTTTAAAGATGAAACATTTAAATCATTTAGTATCAATGTTACTAGCTTTGGATTTAAACATGGCATTCAAAAAGACGCCGACTTAGTATTTGATGTACGTTTTTTGCCAAATCCGTACTATGTTGAAGACTTAAGACCGATGACTGGTGAAGATGAACCTGTATATAATTATGTTATGAAATGGAAAGAAACTGAAATTTTCTTTGATAAACTAATGGATTTATTAAAATTTATGATTCCAGGTTATAAAAAAGAGGGTAAATCTCAATTAGTGATTGCAATCGGGTGTACAGGCGGTCAACATCGTTCTGTAGCACTTGCGCGACGCATCGGAGAAAAGCTCGATGAAATTTTTGACTATAATGTATATGTTCATCATAGAGATGCGCATATTGAAAGTGGCGTGAATAAATGAAAAAGCTAAAAATTGTGCTTATCGGTGGTGGCACAGGACTATCCGTATTAGCAAGAGGACTTAGAAACTATCCAATAGATATTACTGCAATTGTGACGGTGGCAGATGATGGTGGTAGTACAGGCGTAATACGTAATGAAATGGATATTCCGGCACCAGGAGATATTCGCAATGTCATCGCAGCATTAAGTGACGCTGAACCTATCATACAAGATTTATTTCAATATCGCTTTGAAGCTAATCAAATTGGCGGCCATTCGTTAGGCAATTTATTATTGGCAGCACTGACAAATATAGAAAATGATTTTGGTCACGCAGTAAAAGAACTGAGTAAAATATTAAACATCAAAGGTAAAGTTATCCCATCAACTAATACGAGCGTTAAATTAAATGCCGTTTTTAAAGATGGAGAAATTGTTTCTGGTGAGTCCAGCATACCAAAACGCAATAAACAAATTGAACGGGTCTATTTAGAGCCAAGCGATGTAAAACCAATGGATGAAGCAGTACAAGCCATAAAAGAGGCCGATTTAATCGTTCTAGGACCAGGTTCACTCTATACAAGCGTCATATCAAATTTATGTGTCAACGGCATCCAGAAAGCACTATTTGATACCGACGCACCAAAGTTATATGTAGCAAATGTAATGACGCAACCAGGTGAAACCAATGGTTATGATGTGTTAGACCATATTAATGCGATACATAAGCATGCAGGTAAAGATTTTATCAAATATGTGATATGTAACACGCAATTATATGATGAAGCAGTGCTAGCACATTATAAGAAACAGAATGCTGAACCTGTAGCAGCCCATTATGACATGTTAACAGCTAAAGGATTAAAGGTAATTACAGCTTCCAACTTAATCGAAGTGTCTAAAGATTATCGGGTAAGGCACAACAACGAAGTGTTAGCCAAATTAATATATGATATAGCACTAGATTTAACAAGTACAATACCGTTTAAACCAACACGGCATCAATCAAAATCTAACGATTAGACTGTTAGTAGTTGACAATGACGCGATTAGAAAGGTGAAGGTAACATGAGTTTTGCTTCTGAAATGAAAAATGAATTAACACGAATTGAAGTTGACGATTTAAATGCGAAAGCAGAACTTAGTGCATTGATTCGAATGAACGGTGCGCTTAGTCTTTCTAATCAGCAATTCGTCATTAATGTGCAAACTGAAAATGCAGCAACAGCACGTCGTATTTATTCATTAATTAAACGTGTGTTTGATGTTGAGGTAGAAATCTTAGTACGTAAAAAGATGAAATTAAAGAAAAATAATATATATATTTGTCGGACAAAAGTGCAGGCAAAAGAAATATTAGATGCTCTTGGAATATTGAAAAATGGGATCTTTACCTATGATATTGATAAAGAAATTATTCAAGATGATGAAATGAGACGTAGTTATTTACGCGGCGCATTCTTAGCGGGGGGATCGGTAAATAATCCCGAGACCTCTTCATACCATTTAGAAATATTTTCACAGTATGAAGATCATTCAGAAGGCTTAGTAAAATTAATGAACCACTATGAGCTAAATGCGAAACATTTAGAACGTAAAAAGGGAAGTATTGCTTATCTGAAGGAAGCAGAAAAAATATCAGATTTCTTAAGTCTTATTGGTGGTTACCAGGCTTTATTAAAATTTGAAGATGTACGAATCGTGCGCGACATGAGAAATTCAGTAAATCGTTTGGTAAATTGTGAAACGGCGAATTTAAATAAGACTGTAAGTGCTGCAATGAAGCAAGTTGAAAGCATTCGGCTTATCGACCAAGAGATTGGATTAGATAATCTACCAGACCGTTTACGTGAAATAGCTAAGCTACGTGTTGAGCATCAAGAGATTTCATTAAAAGAATTAGGTGAAATGTTATCGACAGGAGCCATTTCTAAATCTGGTGTTAACCATCGATTACGCAAATTAAATGAATTAGCAGATAAAATCAGAAGCGGAGAAAAAATCGATTTATAATAGTTTCATACAGTATTTAATCATGATTTATATAACACATAGAAAACACCCGAATGGTTTGAGATTGATTAAACCATTCGGGTGTTTTAATATGTAGCCCCCTCGAGAGGAATCGAACCTCTATTGTAAGAACCGGAATCTTAAGTGTTATCCATTACACTACGAGGGGTAAATAAAATATAATCAAAACGCTGTACTCATTGCGTGTTTAACAGTACAATCTAGTTTAGTGAGCGAATCTAGTTTACAAAATGTAGAACCAAACGTCAATAAGATAAATTAATAAAGCGTCTTTTTTGACCATTTTTGACTTTTAAGGTAAACTAACATTACTAGTTATTATAAGGAGGCAATATGAATGAATTTAATTCCTACAGTAATTGAAACAACAAACCGTGGAGAACGTGCCTATGACATCTATTCACGTTTATTAAAAGACCGTATTATCATGTTAGGATCAGCAATTGATGATAACGTTGCGAATTCAATTGTATCACAATTATTGTTTTTACAAGCACAAGATTCTGAAAAAGATATTTATTTATATATCAATTCACCAGGTGGAAGTGTAACAGCTGGTTTTGCAATTTATGATACAATTCAACATATCAAACCAGACGTACAAACGATTTGTATTGGTATGGCAGCATCAATGGGGTCATTCTTATTAGCTGCTGGCGCTAAAGGTAAACGTTTTGCATTACCAAATGCTGAAGTAATGATTCACCAACCACTAGGTGGTGCTCAAGGTCAAGCAACTGAAATTGAAATCGCAGCAAACCATATTTTAAAAACACGTGAAAAATTAAATCGTATTTTAGCTGAACGTACTGGTCAATCTATTGAACAAATTCAAAAAGATACAGATCGTGATAATTTCTTAACTGCTGAAGAAGCGAAAGCGTATGGCTTAATTGATGAAGTCATGGAACCAGAAGACAAATAATATATACAATTCAACAGAGCAAAAATTGCTTGAGACATCAATGTCTCAGACAAGTAGAAGAAGGCGATTTCTATTGAAATTTAGTAGAGATCGCCTTCTTCATTATTAATATATTAAGTAACAATAAGACCACACAAAAGAACCAACATGACGAAGTATTGAATATAGAAGAAGCACAAAGATGATTTATGTCAAACCATCTTTGTGCTAATATTTTATGATTTATGTCCCAGCTTGTTCAGCCTATATTGACATTAGGTGACTGAATTGAAAATGAATTTTGTTCTGCTTCCTTTTAAATATTTATTGAACTAAATCATCTAATGCTGATTTTAAATGAGGATAGCTAAATTGGAAACCTAGCGCTTCGAGTTTATTTGGTAACACCTTTTGTGTATCTAATACAACGGTTGACATTTCACCAAGTACAGTACGTAACACGAATGCTGGCACCCATGTTTCGTGTGGTCGATGCATGGCGCGTCCTAAAGTATAGCCAAATAAATTTTGACGTTCGGCGATAGGTGCTGCAAAATTAAATGGGCCTGCTGCATCTGGTTCATCAATAGTGAAAAGAATAGCACGTACTAGGTCATCAATATGAATCCATGAATACCATTGGAATCCAGAGCCTAATTTTCCACCAACGAAAAATTTATAAGGTAATTCCATCGTTTGTAGTGCACCACCATCATCAGATAAAATCATGCTGAATCTTCCTAAAATCACACGCGTTCCGAATTGTTCAAATTTCTTGGCAAAACGTTCCCATTGATATACAACATCAGATAGAAAATCAAAAGGTGACGTTTGATATAACTCAGTATAAGAACGATTGATATCAGGTGGATAATAACCCATTGCACTTGCATTAAATAACACTTCAGGTTTATCTGAGCGCTGTTCAAATAATGACACTAATGCTTGAGTAGATTGGATACGACTAGTCATAATGAGTTGTTTATAGCTATCAGTCCAGCGTTTATTTAAGGTAGCGCCTGCTAAATTTATAACAACATCAATATGACCAATTTCTTGCTCCCACCCGTCTTTAGACCAGTTAACATAGGTAATATGATTATTTTGACTGACTTTATCGCTACGCGTGAGAATGGTGATTTGTGCTGATTCACGTTGTAAAATACGATCCACAAGATGGTGTCCTACCATGCCGGTACCACCAGTGATTAAATAATGTTTCATGCAAGTCACCTCTATAATTTTTTTCTTTTAAGAACTATTATTAATAGTCATTATAATTGTTCAAACTTTATACAATAGTTAGTCATTAATATGTCATTTACTTTCTTTATAAATGGTTTTAAATCATTTTGAATAAGTTATAATAAAAGCGTACCTTCGATAATTAATTAGACATCTCTTAATTAGTATGAGTATACCCCATATTATACCCTCGAAGGTAAATTTTGACTCCCTTTAGTAGTGACCCATGCGATAAGCGTATGGGTCTATTTTACTATATAATTGTAAAACCACTAACAACAGATATGCTAACAATACCTATTAATATCATTCTTTATCATCCCACGCATAATATCAACTTTTATGTTTCAAAGTTACAATATGATAGCTGATTTTTTCAATTATTTAACTAAAATTAGAGGGATGTAAGGAAATCTTAATAATTAAATTAATGTTCCCAAGAACTGAAAATGTTATCATATAAATGATAATAAAAAAGTGAGTTGTGTATGAATATCTTTTAATGACATATTGATGTAAAATGTACCATCATAATAGTAAATTATTATACTCAAATATAGAGAAGTGAGGGAGCCTATTGTCTAAGGAAAATAAACAGTTCAATGATTATGAAGATTCAGATAAGAAACGTATGGGCACAGGCGCAAAAGTGATAAGTATCATAACAGTATTATTGCTTTTAGGTGGATTAGTTTTTGCAGTCTTTTCATTTGTAGACCATTCTAATCGTGCCAATGAAAGACTTAACAAACAGTCAACTGAGGAAAAGAAAGAAGATTCAAAGAAAAAAGACAATAAAACGAATGAGCAAAAGAAAAAGCAACCGACGCAAGAAACACAACAAACGCAGCAACAAGTTCCACAAACGCAACAAACACCTCAGACAACGCAACAGCCACCAGCGACACAACAAAAGCCAAGAAAACCTTCCACTGAGGAACGGAATACACAAGAGAAAAATACTAAAGAGCCGTCTACCGAAGAAAATAATCAGCCTGACAAGACTAAAGAACCAGCTACGCAAGAAAAGTCTAAAGAAAGCAATTCGCGAAACGACAATAAGACGCCAACGAGAGAATCTTCAGGTCAACAACGCTCAAATAAACCATCAGCACAGCAACCTTCTTCAAATCAAAATGGACAACAAAATAAACAGCGTAACAGTCACCAATCGAACACATCACAATCAACATCTAAAGCGCAATAAAGATAAAATCATCAAGCTACTCATATAAGTGACTAGTTTGATGATTTTTTATCTATGAAGCATTTTAGGCACAAAATTTATAGCTTACATCTCGTACGTAGACGATTATCATTGGTGTATCAGGGTAAGAAAATACAAGTATTAAAAGGAAAGTCGTTTAATAGTCAGACTATTGATAATTTTTTGCAATTAAATTTAAAAAAGTCGGTCAAATGTCTTGCATTTTTAAACATCACATAGTACTATTGCAGTGTAGAAAGGTTAGATTTTGTCCCGCGTGGGACTATAAACGTCAAACCTAGTTATAATTTCTACTCATTACCTTTTTTATAAAAAGAGGAGGAAGGTAGTAGTGAAAGACTTGATGAAAGTTCAACAAAAGCTCATACCTGACCTTGTTGATAAAATGTATCGTCGGTTTTCTATCTTAACTACTATCTCTAAAAACCAACCTGTAGGTCGACGTAGTTTAAGTGAATACATGGACATGACAGAACGTGTATTGAGAGCTGAAACGGATATGTTAAAAAAGCAAGAACTGATACGAGTTAAGACAACAGGTATGGAAATTACTGAAGAAGGTAAAATGGTTGTTGAATATCTCAATGATTATTTTAATGTTTATTCAGATGATCATCAGATGGCACAGCAAATTAGAGAGATTTATAATTTGAAAGAAGTTCATGTTATACCGGGTAATTGTGACACTACCGAAACGGTAAAAGCAGAAATGGGTAGACAAGCTGGACAGTTACTTGAAGGTATACTTTATGAAGATGCAATTGTATCTGTTACTGGCGGATCCACAATGGCTCGTGTCAGTGAAGCGATGCATTTACTACCTTTCAATGTCTTCTTCGTTCCAGCGCGTGGGGGCCTAGGAGAAAATATGGTCTATCAAGCAAACACCATTTCAGCAAGCATGGCACAACAAACAGGTGGTTATTACACTTCATTGTATGTGCCAGATAATGTGAGCGAAACAACTTATAATACGTTGATGATGGAACCGTCTGTCATTCATACATTAGACAAAATTAAGCAAGCAAATATTACAATACACGGTATCGGTGATGCGCTGAAAATGGCGCATAGACGTCATTCCTCTAAAGAGGTTGTTGAAAAACTTCAACATCACCATGCCGTAGCCGAGGCATTTGGTTATTATTTTGATGCTTATGGTCAAGTAGTGCATAAAGTTAAAACAATTGGACTACAACTCGAAGACCTAGAATCAAAGGAATTTATATTTGCAGTAGCTGGTGGCAAATCGAAAGGGCAAGCTATTAAAGCTTATCTCAGTATTGCGCCAGACAACACAGTCCTTATCACAGATGAGGAAGCCGCAAAGGTAATATTAAATAAGGAATAAAAAGTTATTTGACTTTTTAAATATCATTTTAAAGGAGGCCATTATTTATGGCAGTTAAAGTAGCAATCAATGGATTTGGTAGAATCGGTCGTTTAGCATTTAGAAGAATTCAAGACGTAGAAGGCATCGAGGTAGTAGCAGTAAACGACTTAACAGATGATGATATGTTAGCGCATTTATTAAAATATGACACTATGCAAGGTCGCTTCACTAGCGAAGTTGAAGTTGTTGATGGTGGTTTCCGTGTAAATGGTAAAGAAGTTAAATCATTTGAAGAACCAGACGCAAGCAAATTACCATGGGGTGACCTAGGTGTTGACGTGGTATTAGAATGTACTGGATTCTATACAGATAAAGAAAAAGCAGAAGCACACATTCATGCAGGTGCTAAAAAAGTATTAATCTCTGCGCCAGCTAAAGGTGACGTTAAAACTATCGTTTACAACACTAACCATAGTGACTTAGACGGTTCAGAAACAGTTGTATCAGGTGCTTCATGTACAACTAACTCTTTAGCACCAGTAGCTAAAGTAATCAGCGATGAATTTGGTTTAGTAGAAGGTTTAATGACAACTATCCATGCATACACTGGTGACCAAATGACTCAAGATGGCCCACACAGAAAAGGTGACAAACGTCGTGCTCGTGCAGCTGCACAAAACATCGTACCTAACTCAACTGGTGCTGCTAAAGCAATCGGTAAAGTTATTCCTGAAATCGATGGTAAATTAGACGGTGGTGCGCAACGTGTACCTGTAGCTACAGGTTCATTAACTGAATTAACTGTAGTATTAGAAAAACAAGATGTAACAGTAGAACAAGTAAACGAAGCGATGAAAAAAGCTTCTAACGAATCATTCGGTTACAATGAAGATGAAATTGTTTCTTCTGACGTAGTTGGTATGACTTACGGTTCATTATTTGATGCAACACAAACTCGTGTAATGTCAGTTGGTGGCCGTCAATTAGTTAAAGTTGCAGCTTGGTATGACAATGAAATGTCTTATACTGCACAATTAGTACGTACTTTAGAATATTTAGCTCAATTATCTAAATAATTTGTAGCATAGTTATTTGACGAGTGCTCTGTACTGATAAATAATAAAGATAAGCTTATGAGTAAGCGGGGAGCACAAACGCTTCTCCGCTTATTTTTATATGAGTGTTCCTAGTAAAAGGAGGAAATTATAATGGCAAAGAAAATTGTTTCTGATTTAGATTTAAAAGGTAAAACAGTTCTAGAACGCGCAGACTTTAACGTTCCACTTAAAGATGGAAAAATTACAAACGACAACCGAATTGTTCAAGCTTTACCGACAATTAAATACATCATTGAGCAAGGTGGCAAATTAGTTTTATTCTCTCATTTAGGAAAAGTAAAACAAGAGAGTGATAAAGCTGGATTAACATTAAAACCCGTTGCCGAAGCTTTATCAGAAAAATTGGGACAAGAAGTTATATTTGTACCTGAAACTCGCGGTGAAAAATTAGAATCAGCTATTAAAAATTTAAAAGAAGGCGACGTATTATTAGTAGAAAATACGCGTTTTGAAGACTTAGATGGCAAAAAAGAATCTAAGAACGATCCTGAATTAGGTAAATATTGGGCTTCATTAGGAGATGTATTCGTAAATGATGCATTCGGTACAGCACACCGTGAGCATGCTTCAAATGTAGGAATTTCTACTCACTTAGAAACAGCAGCAGGTTATTTAATGGAAAAAGAAATTAAATTCATTGGTGGCGTTGTAAATGACCCTCATAAACCTGTTGTAGCCATTCTTGGTGGTGCTAAAGTTTCAGATAAAATCGGTGTTATTAAAAACTTAGTCAACATTGCTGATAAAATTCTTATCGGTGGTGGTATGGCATATACATTTATTAAAGCGCAAGGTCACGAAATAGGAAAATCATTATTAGAAGAAGATAAAATTGATTTCGCCAAAGAATTATTGGCGTCTAATGGAGATCAAATTATTTTACCAGTTGATGCAAAGGTAGCTGCAGAATTCTCTAATGATGCAGCAATTACTGAAGTAGCTATTGATCAAATTCCAGCTGACCAGGAAGCATTAGATGTTGGACCAAAAACGGTTGAATTGTTCAACAAAGAATTACAAGGTGCACATACAGTAGTTTGGAATGGACCAATGGGTGTCTTCGAATTCAGTAATTTTGCTCAAGGTACCATTGGCGTTTGTAAATCAATTGCAGCATTAGACGATGCCATTACAATTATTGGTGGTGGAGATTCAGCTGCAGCTGCAATTTCATTAGGATTTGCTGATGACTTTACACATATCTCTACTGGTGGCGGTGCTTCATTAGAATATCTTGAAGGTAAAGAACTACCAGGTATCAAAGCAATTAATAATAAATAAAATTGTCGTCAGAAATTGATTTATTGGCTAACATATAAAGTGCGGTGGCTTATTCCATGTACTGAGTTATTAGTTTAAGTCATGCGCCTTTAACCTTTAGAATTTAAACAATAGGAGTGTTATTAATGAGAAAACCAATTATTGCTGGCAACTGGAAAATGAATAAAACAGTTCAAGAAGCAAAAGATTTTGTAAATAATTTGCCAACTTTACCAGATGAAAAAGAAGTAGAGTCAGTAATCTGTGCACCAACAATTCAACTTGATGCTTTGATTACGTTAGTAAAAGAAGGTAAAGCAACAGGCCTTAAAATCGGTGCTCAAAATACTTATTTTGAGGATAATGGTGCTTATACAGGTGAAACATCTCCTGTAGCATTAGCTGATTTAGGCGTTAAATACGTGGTTATCGGACACTCTGAACGTCGTGAATTATTCCATGAAACAGATGAAGATGTAAATAAAAAAGCACATGCAGTCTTTAACCATCACATGACACCAATTATTTGTGTAGGTGAAACGGATGAAGAACGTGAAAATGGCAAAGCAAACGATATTGTAAGTAATCAAGTTAAAAAAGCTGTTGCTGGCTTAACTGATGCACAACTTAAAGAAGTTGTAATTGCTTATGAACCAATTTGGGCAATTGGTACTGGTAAATCTGCAACATCTGATGATGCGAATGAAATGTGTGCACAAGTACGACGCACATTAGCTGAAGTTTCTAGCCAAGATGTAGCAGACGCAACACGCATTCAATACGGTGGTAGCGTTAAACCAAACAACGTAAAAGAATACATGGCACAACCAGATATTGATGGCGCTTTAGTCGGTGGCGCATCTCTTAAAGTGGAAGATTTCGTTCAATTGTTAGAAGGTGCAAAATAATAATGGCGAAACAACCTACTGCATTAATTATTTTAGATGGCTTTGCAAATCGTGAGGAAGAACACGGTAATGCTGTTAAGCAAGCCAACAAACCTAATTTCGATAGATATTATAATAAGTATCCTACAACGCAAATTGAAGCAAGTGGTCTAGATGTAGGTTTACCTCCAGGCCAAATGGGTAATTCCGAAGTCGGGCATATGAATATTGGTGCAGGAAGAATCGTGTATCAAAGTTTAACGCGTATTAATAAAGCGATTGAAGAAGGAGACTTCTTTGATAATGATGTCTTGAACAATGCGATTCAACATGTCAAAGATCATCAATCTACTTTACATGTTTTTGGCTTGCTCTCTGATGGCGGTGTGCATAGTCACTATAAACACCTATTTGCATTATTAGAGTTAGCAAAACAACGTGGCATAGACAAAGTTTATGTCCATGCGTTCTTAGATGGTCGTGACGTAGATCAAAAATCAGCATTAAAATATATTGCTGAAACCGAAGATAAATTTAAAGAACTAGGTATTGGACAGTTCGCCTCTGTTTCAGGTCGCTATTATGCTATGGATAGAGACAAACGTTGGGATCGTGAGCAAAAAGCATATAACGCAATACGTGCTTTTGAAGGACCCCAATTTGCTTCAGCCGAAGAAGGTGTAGAAGCTAACTATGCTAAAGATTTAACCGATGAATTTGTAGAACCATTTATTATTGAAGGTCAAAATGAAGGAGTCAATGATGGCGATGCGGTAATTTTCTTTAACTTCCGTCCAGACCGTGCAGCTCAATTATCAGAAATATTTACAAACAAAGCTTTTGGTGGCTTTAAAGTAGAACAAGTCAAAGATTTATTCTATGCCACATTCACGAAATATAATGATCACATTGATGCTGAAATTGTCTTTGAAAAGGTTGATTTAACTAATACAATTGGTCAAGTAGCTCAAGATAACCAATTAAAGCAATTGCGTATTGCCGAAACAGAAAAGTATCCACACGTCACTTATTTCATGAGTGGTGGTAGAAATGAAGAATTTGAAGGTGAACGTCGTCGTTTAATCGATTCTCCAAAAGTAGCAACATATGACTTGAAACCTGAAATGAGTGCTTATGAAGTTAAAGATGCTTTACTTGAAGAGTTGGATAAAGGCGATTTAGATTTAATTATCTTAAACTTTGCTAATCCCGATATGGTTGGACATAGTGGTATGTTAGCGCCAACAATCAAAGCAATTGAAGCGGTAGATGATTGTTTAGGTGAAGTCGTTGATAAAATCTTAGAAATGAACGGCTATGCCATTATTACAGCTGATCATGGTAACTCAGATGAAGTATTAACGGATGATGATCAACCGATGACGACACATACCACAAACCCAGTTCCAGTAATCGTCACTAAAGAAGGCGTAGAATTACGGAAAACTGGCCGTCTTGGTGATTTAGCGCCAACATTGTTAGATTTATTGAATGTAACGCAACCAGAAGAAATGACAGGCGAATCACTCATTAAACATGACTAAAAACATTGTTTAATGGTGAAATCATTGATGCGCAATGATGACATGCAGCTTGTCTGCTAATATATGAAATTATTTTATTAATTATTCAAATCAAGCTATAATAGCTTTAGATTAAAGTAAAAGGAGTTTTTGAACATGCCAATTATTACAGATGTTTATGCTCGCGAAGTCTTAGACTCACGTGGTAACCCAACAGTTGAAGTTGAAGTATTAACTGAAAGCGGCGCGTTTGGCCGTGCATTAGTGCCATCAGGTGCTTCTACTGGTGAACACGAAGCCGTTGAATTACGTGATGGTGATAAATCACGTTATGGTGGTAAAGGTGTTACTAAAGCTGTTGAAAATGTTAACGAAATTATCGCACCAGAAATCATTGAAGGTGAATTTTCAGTATTAGATCAAGTATCTATCGATAAAATGATGATTCAATTAGATGGTACGCCAAACAAAGGTAAATTAGGTGCAAACGCAATTTTAGGTGTTTCTATCGCTGTTGCACGTGCAGCTGCTGAATTATTAGGTCAACCTTTATATAAATATTTAGGTGGATTTAATGGTAAACAATTACCAGTTCCAATGATGAACATCGTTAATGGTGGTTCTCACTCTGATGCACCAATCGCATTCCAAGAATTTATGATTTTACCAGTAGGTGCTGAATCATTTAAAGAAGCGTTACGTTGGGGCGCAGAAATCTTCCACAACTTAAAATCAATCTTAAGCGAACGTGGTTTAGAAACTGCTGTTGGTGATGAAGGTGGATTTGCACCTAAATTTGACGGTACTGAAGATGCTGTTGAAACAATTATTAAAGCCATCGAAAAAGCAGGTTACAAACCAGGCGAAGATGTATTCTTAGGATTTGACTGTGCATCATCAGAATTCTATGAAAATGGTGTATATGATTACACTAAATTCGAAGGTGAACATGGTGCTAAACGTAGCGCAGCTGAGCAAGTTGACTACTTAGAAGAATTAATTGGTAAATACCCTATCATTACGATTGAAGATGGTATGGATGAAAATGACTGGGAAGGTTGGAAACAATTAACTGACCGCATTGGTGATAAAGTACAATTAGTTGGTGACGACCTATTTGTTACAAACACTGAAATCCTTTCTAGAGGTATTGAAGAAGGAATTGGTAACTCTATCTTAATTAAAGTTAACCAAATCGGTACATTAACAGAAACATTTGATGCGATTGAAATGGCACAAAAAGCAGGCTACACTGCAGTTGTATCACACCGTTCTGGTGAAACAGAAGATACTACAATTGCTGACATCGCAGTAGCTACAAATGCTGGTCAAATTAAAACAGGTTCATTATCTAGAACTGACCGCATTGCTAAATACAACCAATTATTACGCATTGAAGATGAATTATATGAAACTGCAAAATTTGATGGTTTAAAATCATTCTACAATTTAGACGTTTCAAAAAAATAATTATCAAAAAATGCAATAAAAGTTCACGCTAATAATTATGAGTCTGGAACATCATTTTTGTTCCAGGCTCATAACTATATATTGGCAGTAATTGACTGGATTGAAAATGCGCTGATACCAAGCTTTTTCAATCCTTTTCAACCTTGCTGGAGCAGGACTACGAATTCATAATGAAGGATATCTCGCTTTCTATCCTGTTCTATTTTTTATATAAAAAGCTGGAACGGTAATGTTATCATAGTAGTGAAACTGATATAATAAGATTTGAATTGATTAAAAGGAGTTACATGATGGAAAAACAAACTCAAGTAAGAGAAAAGCGGACAGGCAACTTAATTGCAATCAGTTCACTTGTGTTCAGCGTCTTATTAGTGTTCCATAATTTTGTCGCATTGGATATGGCTACAGCTAAAGCGCTACTTGCTTTTGCAGGTCAGAAAACATCAGATGCTGTCGCACATAATTTATTAAATGGCTTTAGATATACGGGGATTATGTATATTTTAGCTTATTTAGCAGGTGTAATTGCATTTTGGAATAGACATATGTACTTATGGTGGTTTATGTTTGCCGTTTTCGTGTCAAATGCCATTTTTACCTTAATCAATATTTCACTAGTGATAAAAGGCATCACTACAGCACATTCATTCATGTATGCATTACCAATTCTTATAGTAATTATTGGTTCTTTAGCACTAGCATTGTATATGCTCGTTATCTCGATTAAACGTAAAAGTACATTTAATCGTTAGTAGATTTGATATAAACAAGCGTTCTGTGATATAATTCAGTTCGTATATAATGAATGGAGGATAA
Organism: Staphylococcus sp. HMSC62D11; assembly: GCF_001839145.1. Taxonomy (NCBI): domain Bacteria; kingdom Bacillati; phylum Bacillota; class Bacilli; order Caryophanales; family Staphylococcaceae; genus Staphylococcus; species Staphylococcus sp. HMSC62D11. The sequence continues at coordinate 268,985 of NZ_KV840197.1, forward strand.
TTTTCATGCATACATTTTTAATCGCACTATTAATCATTGATTGTATTGCATTAGTAACTGTTGTATTACTCCAAGAAGGTAAAAGTAATGGACTTTCAGGTGCTATTAGTGGTGGCGCAGAACAGTTATTTGGTAAGCAAAAACAACGTGGCATCGATTTATTTTTGCATAGATTAACAATTATTTTAGCAATCATATTCTTTATCATATTGATTGGCATAAGTTATTTCCAATTATAAGGTCCGACGATATAAATGTCGGGCTTTTTTAATTATAATAAGTGTATGTGACTGTTAAAGTACACAATAAATAGGAAAATAATGTCGCCTTTAAAGACATGTAATAATATAAAATAGTTATGTTTAGAAATAGGAGAGATGTTGTTATGCAAATTAAACTACCCCAACCATTCTTTTTTGAAGAAGGCCCTCGTGCTGTCTTACTGCTTCATGGTTTCACAGGAAATTCTTCAGATGTAAGACAACTAGGGCGTTATTTACAGAAAAAGGGAATTACCTCTTACGCGCCTCAATATGAAGGTCATGCGGCGCCGCCAGAAGAAATTTTAAAATCAAGCCCACATGTCTGGTTTAAAGATGCATTAGATGGTTATGATTTTCTTAAAGAAAAAGGCTATGACGATATTGTCGTTGCTGGATTATCTCTAGGCGGTGTTTTTGCACTAAAATTAAGCTTAAATCGAGATGTAAAGGGTATTGTAACGATGTGTGCTCCTATGGAAGGTAAGACTGAAGGAACAATATACGATGGTTTCCTTGAATATGCACGCAACTTCAAAAAATATGAAGGAAAAGATCAAGCAACGATTGATCAAGAAATGGAAAACTTTCACCCAACTGAGACATTAAAAGAGCTAAGTGCGACATTAAGTGAAGTTCGAGATGTTGTCGAAGAGGTGCTGGATCCCATTTTGGTTATACAAGCAGAACATGATGAGATGATTGATCCTCAATCAGCCAATTATATATATGACCATGTTGATTCAGAACAAAAAGACATTAAATGGTATGCCAATTCAGGTCACGTCATTACGATTGATAAAGAAAAAGAACAAGTTTTTGATGACATTAATGACTTTTTAAATACGTTAGAATGGTCAGAGTAAGGAATAAACAATAGAAATGAATATAGAAAGGAGGGGCATGATGAATTTAAAGCAATCCATTGAAGCAATCGTTAAGCAACCAGATTACGAACCGATGTCTGTGTCAGATTTCCAAGATGCTTTAGGTCTTAATAGTGCCGACTCATTTAGAGATTTAATAAAGGTGCTTGTTGAACTAGAACAATCGGGGTTAGTTGAACGTACAAAAACAGATAGATATCAGCGAAAACAAGGAAAGTCATTAGGCTCAAAATTGATTAAAGGAACATTGAGTCAAAACAAAAAAGGATTTGGCTTTCTTCGACCTGAAAATGATGATATGGAAGATATTTTTATTCCACCGACAAAAATAAACAGAGCCTTAGATGGTGATACAGTGATTGTTGAAGTAAAACAATCTAAAGGTGACCATAAAGGGAAAATTGAAGGTGAAGTGAAATCCATTGAAAAGCATTCGGTCACACAAGTTGTGGGAACATATAGTGAAGCTAGACATTTTGGTTTTGTCATTCCTGATGACAAACGAATTATGCAAGATATTTTTATACCAAAAGGGCAAAGTCTAGGTGCTATAGATGGTCATAAAGTACTCGTACAAATTACTAAGTATGCGGATGGACATGATAATCCAGAGGGACAAGTATCCGCTATACTTGGTCATAAAAATGATCCAGGCGTTGATATCTTGTCTATTATTTATCAACATGGCATAGAAATTGAATTTCCAGATGCAGTCTTGAAAGAAGCAGAAGCTGTTCCAGATGAGATTTCTCCATCTGAAATTGAAGGTCGTACAGATTTACGTGATGAATTAACGATTACGATTGATGGTGCAGATGCAAAAGATCTTGACGATGCCATTAGTGTTAAAGCATTAAAAAATGGAAACACCGAACTTACCGTTAGCATTGCAGATGTCAGCTACTACGTTACTGAAGATTCTCAGCTAGATAAGGAAGCTTACAATCGTGGGACAAGTGTCTATTTAGTTGACCGCGTCATACCTATGATTCCACACCGTTTAAGTAACGGTATTTGTTCATTAAATCCAGACGTTGACCGATTGACATTAAGCTGCCGTATGGAAATTAATGCACGTGGTGAAGTCGTTAATCATGACATCTTTGATAGTGTGATACATTCAGACTATCGCATGACATATGATGCTGTAAATCAGATTATTACTGAAAAAGACCCAGAAGTCCGTCAACAATATGAAGCCCTCACACCTATGCTCGATTTAGCGCAAGACTTATCACAACGCTTGATTCAAATGCGTCGTCGTCGAGGAGAAATCGACTTTGACATCAGCGAAGCGAAAGTATTAGTGAATAGTGAAGGCATTCCAACAGATGTCGTCACACGACAACGCGGTGATGGTGAACGGCTAATAGAATCGTTTATGTTGGCAGCCAATGAAACCGTAGCAGAGCATTTTAGTAACTTAGACGTACCATTTATCTATCGTGTACACGAACAGCCAAAATCCGAAAGACTAAGACAGTTTTTTGACTTTATAACGAACTTTGGCATAATGATAAAAGGTACAGGTGAAGATATTCATCCAGCTACACTACAATCTATCCAAGCAGAAGTAGAAGGACGACCAGAACAAATGGTCATCTCAACAATGATGTTACGTTCAATGCAACAAGCGCATTACGACGATGTAAACCTTGGACACTTTGGCTTATCGGCAGAATATTATACACACTTTACTTCACCAATACGTCGGTATCCAGATTTAACCGTCCATCGCTTGATTCGCAAATATTTAATTGAGCATAGCATGGACAGTAGGACACAACACTATTGGGCAGAAAAATTACCAGAAATTGCTGAACACACATCTCAACGTGAGCGTCGTGCGATAGATGCAGAACGTGATACCGATGAGCTTAAAAAAGCAGAGTATATGATTCAACATATTGGTGATCAATTCGAAGGTATTATTAGTTCTGTAGCCAACTTTGGCATGTTTGTCGAATTACCAAATACAATTGAAGGCATGGTCCATATTTCCAATATGACAGACGATTATTATCATTTTGAAGAACGTCAAATGGCATTGATTGGTGAGCGCTTAGCAAAAGTATTTAGAATTGGAGATACCGTCAAAGTTAAAGTGTCCCACGTAGATGTAGACGAACGCATGATAGACTTCCAAATTGTCGGTATGCCAATATCTCAAAGTAGTAGTCAACGTCCAGCGAGAGGTAAAACCATTCAAGCTAAAACACGCGGCAAAGCTTTAGATAAATCAAAAAACGATGGGCAACGTCGCAAAAAATCTAAGAAGTCAAAACAGCGCAAAGGTAAAAATGCACGCAAAAAAGAAAAAAATGGCCAAACAAATCACAAACCATTTTACAAAGATAAAAGTGTGAAGAAAAAGTCACGAAGAAAGAAAAAATAAGCAACAAAGAGGTGATAACCAGTGGCTAAAAAGAAATCACCAGGGACATTAGCTGAAAATCGTAAAGCACGACACGACTACAACATTGAAGATACCATAGAAGCGGGCATCGTCTTACAAGGAACCGAAATAAAATCGATACGTCGTGGCAGTGCTAACTTAAAAGATAGCTATGCCCAAGTAAAACGTGGAGAAATCTATTTAAACAATATGCACATCGCACCATATGAAGAAGGAAATCGCTTTAATCATGATCCATTACGCTCTAGAAAACTCTTATTACACAAACGAGAAATTATCAAACTAGGCGAGCGTACAAGAGAAGTAGGATACTCAATCATTCCGCTTAAACTGTATTTAAAACACGGTCATTGTAAAGTACTGCTTGGCGTAGCAAGAGGTAAGAAAAAATACGATAAGCGTCAAGCGTTGAAAGAAAAAGCGATGAAATGCGATGTAGATCGTGCGATGAAAGCCCGTTATTAAGCAACGTCATTGCTTAATCGGGCTGATTTTGATATGATAATTAATGCTTGTTTATTATTCATTACGGGGACGTTCTTGGATTCGACAGGGGTCCCCCGAGCTTATTAAGCGTGTCGGAGGGTTGTCTTCGTCATCAACACATTCAGTTTATAATAACTGGCAAATCAAACAATAATTTCGCAGTAGCTGCCTAAGCGCACTCTGCATCGCCTAACAGCATTTCCTATGTGCTGTTAACGCGATTCAACCTGAATAGGATATGCTAAACACTGCCGTTTGAAGTCTGTTTAGAAGAATACCAATCAAGCTAGCACAACGTTGGTTGTCTATGACCTTTCATTGTGTGAAACTGAAATATAGACTACACACGTAGAAAGATTTGTATCAGGACCTCTGGACGCGGGTTCGAATCCCGCCGTCTCCATTATATAGCCTGCAACCACTGTGGTTGTGGGCTTTTTTGAGTGCGTCTATATTGACCCAGCGCATAAAAAAGCCCTATAAATTAGGACGTAATATTATTATAAATCGTGATTGTTTTATTTATAGCATTAATTTGTGCAACTACTTTATGAACATCGTCAAACTTGGTATAAATCTCTTTTTTATCATTATAATTAAAATACGTAAGATGTTTATTATTTGTTTTGTCGACAATAATTATATCTTTATCTAAGTTATCGCATGTTATTTCGTAATTTGATTTGTTAATAATTTTCCAGTTAAACATTATCATAATTTAGCCTCCATAAATATTTAATTATTTCTTTCTGTGTACTAGGGTACAAATGTCCGTATCTATTATATACTTCATAACAATCTGCATGACCTAAACGTTGTGCTATTATCATAATGCATGCACCATGATTGACTAACATAGAAGCATGAGAATGTCTTAAAATAGTAGATTCACTGTAGGCTTTGAAGAACGTACCAAATAATACATAATTATCTTTATAAATGTTATTTTTTTTATAACATTTTAAATAATCTTTGCTATTGTTTATCTATTTTTATATAAAAATAGTATTATCACTTTTAAGAAAATTAATTATTAATTAAAAAATTATAATTCAAATTACAAAATTTAACGGTTATTCTAAAAGAATAAATGTAAAGAAAGGGACAATTGAGATTGTGGGGATTTATTGGAATGATTATTAGTCATTTCTAGTATCAGGGATAATTACAACAATATTTTTTATTGGATTAATAGGAAATTTAATAATATAAAACTGCATGCTGAAATTATCTCAAAAGCTAGAATTGAGTGGATAAATTAATTTAGAAAGTTATCAAGTATTTGTATGAAGCGTATCAATCATTAGTTATTGGAGAAACACTTTTAAAATTTAGAAGAAAAGTTGAAAGAAATAAATTTGATACGAAATATTTAAAATTAAATAAGGATTGATTTTTTTGAATAAAAAAATATTTTTAACAGTTATTATATTAATTAGTATAATATTGATCGTAGGAGGCGTCTATTTAAAAATGAAATATGATGAACAAAAAGAAAAAGAACAAAAGTACTATAATGAACAAAAAGAAAGAATAACTTTATATATGAAATACAATGTCAAAGATTTCAAAAACATTGAATTTACAGAATTCAAAAAAAATCTAATGGATGGCTATGATATTAGCGGTTATATAAATAAAGATAAAAATTTATCTTTTAGTGTAGGTATAAGGTCTACAGAAAATTTTCAATTTAATGGAAATATATCTTATTCAGAAGAATTAGAAAATAAATTTATTAAAAATACGAAAACAGTATCACAAATAAAGAAAGAACATAGGTAGGTCAAAATTGTAACTAAGCAATATTTTAAGTGGTGTTTTTACGCTGAGATATGTTCTTTGTTGAAGTAGAGATGAATTACTACGTAAAGGTTGTGGGTTATGGTAAATATCAAGTGACTAATCGTTACGATTTATGCAAATATAAGGGAACAACTGGTTTCATGCTTTGTTTAAGTAGTTTTAAAATATAATTCTATTAGAATTTATAAAGGTGGCCCATCAATCAACTGAATTAACTTAGGTTCTATAATAAATCGAACTAGTGATTTATTATAGAACCAATTTTTATTAATGACTTTAGTCTGTTGAGCACGTAAAGCATGCGAAATAAAAAATATATTCAAAACCAAGAAATGCAAGATAAAGCACTAGGTAAATTGAATGTAAGAGAAACCTCTTTATAGGCTAGCTAAAGTGACAATCACATTTTGGATTGGAAATGAAATGAAAAAGCCAGCGCCTATAGACACTAGCCGGTATAGCGGGCTTATAGCCGCAGAACAAACCACCCGTTTGACGGGTGGTTTTGATTTTTAATAGTATGACTTAAATTAAGCATTTATTATTTTTAACTTAAAAAAATATCGTCTGACCATTTCTATAACCATCATCCAAACTACATGACCAAATAGTTCAGAAATATGTTCTGTGAGTGGTTGTTCAAAAGGACTTGGGACAACTTGCATGATAGGCATAATAACCAAGTGAAAAGCAATCCAAATTATAATTCCAAATAATGCACCATATCCCAAAGTAATCTTAGAATATTTATTAGCTAAAATAATATAAATAATTGCTATTACAATTGAAAAACTATAATGAACAATAAAGCTTACAAATGGCAATGCATGTTCAGAAAAACTATATGTAAGGTGTGTGACATTTGAAGGTATTCCCAATATCTGTAAGAGTTCTTGAGGCGGATTTGTTGCATCTCTAGCTGGTGTTCTTGGTGGGAACATAACTTCCCAACCCAATTTAACTATTCCTGACAATAAACCGGCTAAAATACCTACCCAAAGAACTTTTAACCAGTTTTGTTTCTTATTAGTATTGTCCATTTTTAACTTCTCCTTTCTATATCATTTTTATTATAGCATTATTAGAACTTTTTGAATATTTAATATACTATTTAAAGTTAATAGTCAAAATTAGTATTTTTGTGATGCTTTACTAAAAAATTAGGTAGATTAAGCATAGAAATCTAATTAATGTGTATGTTTGAATGATTATCTATTTTTATGAATAACAATGTCTAATTTTTGAAAATAGCTACTTAAACAATTCATTCTGTTAGATATAAAGAGTAGAAAAAATGGAATTTCCTTTGTTTTTAGGGGACATGAAATACTAAGTCATACATTCAGTGACGTATTTTTCTCTCACGCTTCGAAAATTGTGAAATTAGATAAATAGAATAAAGCAGACATTAATTGAGACTACAAGTATTAACCAACACTACATTTAGTAATATGGTTTAAAGAATCTGCGAAAAGAGGACTGCGTATAGACGATGAAATAGTAATAAAAAGTTTGTGGTTAAGAAAAGTGAATTTGAACCTAATCTAGACACGAACTAATTGAATGTATTTATACTTTTCAAAAATAAAAAGATGTGTTACGCTTTAAGTGGTTAGGCGCCTAACTATATTAGAAAGGGTTGTTCACGTGAACGAATTTTATTTGATAGATAGTCCGACTTATACAAAATTAGAAGGACTGAAAAAAGAATATGAAAACTTAGATATTATTTCTGTCATGTTATATCTTGAAATTAATAAAGCTTACAAAATTATGAAAAGTAAATATGACAAGTTTATAGAAGAATATGATTTGTCAGAAGCTAAGTTTTCAATTTTAATGTTGCTTTCTTATGAAGAAAATATGACTTTATCGCCATCAGATTTATCTAAGAAAATAGGTAATAAAAAATCAACAATTACAGGATTAGTTAAAGGGTTAGAAAAACAAGGCTTAATTAGAAGGGTTAATTTATCAAATGATAAACGTTCCAGTTATGTACAAATGACTGAAATTGGTTATTTAAAGTTGAAAGAGTTTTTACCTAATAATTATGACTTTGTGTCAAATATATTTAGTGATTTTGATGAACAAGAAAAAGAAACATTTTTTCATTTGATGAATAAATTAAGAAATAAAATAGAAGAGGATGGAGAAAATGAATAAAATTGAATTTTTAGAAACTTTTTTAAGCTTATATATTAATCATCATGTTGTGCTTGAAGATATGGAAAAAGGTACAAATAAATATACAGTTTTAGACGTAAGAAATGCACCTAAAGAAGTGAAAAAAGATAAAATTAAAGGTGCTTTAGAGATACCAGCTAAAGACTTAAATAATCGTTTAAACGAGTTATCTCAAGATAATATTTATGTTGTTTATGATTGGACTGGAGGAACGATTTTAGGTAAGCAAGCGTTGTTAGAATTATATCGAAATGGTTTTGAGGCTTATGAATTAGCTGGAGCATTAGAAGGATGGAAAGGTATGAGCTTACCATTAGAAGATGTAGAATAGTTAAGTTTTTATCAGTTATACTTTTAATTTATGCTATTTTTAAAGTTAAATTACCTTCATAAAAGAATAATTGAAATTTTAAGTGAATACATTAAAAAATCGTAAAGATGACCTTATACATGAGGTTATTTTATAAGGTGAAAAGTTATTGTATTTATTGATTCAATCAGTAATTGACGATGAAATAGCAACGAAAGAGATTGTGGTTAAGAATGGTGAAACTTGACTAGAAACTGGTAGGTTAAAACTCGTATACCATGAACATGTGGAATTTGTAGATGTACCTATCAATTCTAGTAGTAGATTAAAGGCTAATGATATATTAGGCCGTTATCTTAGATTAGCAATATTCAAATGCTGTAGTTCACATTTATTACAAATATTAGTTTTATAGAGAAAAGTAATAAGAGTCTGGGACATAATTATATTTTAGGCTCTGA